>JAADFU010000097.1 GCA_013152715.1 Calditrichota bacterium | reverse complement strand
GCGCACCGCGACGCAAGGCACCAACCCAGAAATGTTCCACTTCGTACTGCGCCTCTTTTTTGGTAATTTCTCCGTTTCTGTGTTTTAAAATTAAATCCATTTGTAGCTCGGAAAAATCGCTCATCGCCTTATTCCGAATGGCGCGAACAGCGACCACACTGAGCTCGGAATTCAGAGACGGCGTGGAAATGGCATCTCTGGCTTTGGCTTTTATGAAAGCCTCTTTAAATTTGGGATGCACATCGCACTCTTTCGTCATGACAAAGCGAGTTCCCATTTGAATTCCGGCGGCGCCCATGAGTAGCAAATGTGCCATGAGCTTTCCCGTGGCAATTCCGCCCGCGACAAAAACGGGAATATCGTCCACGTTAAACAATACTTGCTGCAGCAAAATCGCCAGCGAGACATGTCCGATGTGACCACCGGCTTCGCTGCCTTCGAGCATCAGTGCGTCCACACCGGAGTCGATCATGCGTCGGGCAATGGATTCGTTGGAGGCAAAAGCCATCACTTTCGCGCCGCTTTCTTTGGCTATTCTTATTTCAGACCCGCGCGGAAAACTCCCGGCAAAAATGATAAACGGCACTTTTTTTTCAGTTGCAATCGCCAGATGCTTTCTGTAATTAGGTGCGATGGTGATGAGATTGGCAGCGAACGGTTTGTCCGTTTTTTCTCTGATGAGATCGATCTCCCGGGCGAAGATCTCCGGCGGAGAATTCCCCGCCGCCAGACTGGCAAATCCACCATGTTCCGCTACCGTGGTCACCAATTTGTGATCCGAAATCCAGGTCATGGCTCCCGCCAGAATCGGATATTCCACACCTAAAAAGTCTTTTCCTTGTTTCCACAATTGGGGTAAATATTTCATGGGTTCCTCTCGTGTTTGTCGGTTTGATTAAATACATTATAACACTTTTGATGAATTTAATCAAGAAAATATTCACTTTTTTCTTTTCAACCCTTTCCAAGGTTCCGAACCTTGAAAGGCTACTCAGGCGGGGGCTGTACTCCACCGAATAGGTGGGGCACAGCTTAAAAAATAAAAATTATTTGACATTGTAATAAATTTTTTCTATATTTTTTGGAAATTAAGGAGGAATTTTATGAAACGAAGCGTTTTGTTTTTCAGTTTTATTTTCTTGTTTGCTCTCTCTGGCTTTGCCAATGAAAATTATTGGCAGCAATTTGTGCACTATCAATTTAAAGTCAAGCTGGATGTGAAAGATCATTCACTGAGCGGAGAAGCGATTATTACCTATCGCAACAATTCGCCCGACACGCTGGACAGAGTTTACCTTCATCTGTATCCCAACGCTTTCAAGAATGAAAATTCCACCATGGCGAAAGAGTCGAAAAAATTTCTCCGTCCCATGCGCATCAATTCCCGGAATAACGGCTACCTTGACATTCTGGAATTTCGCATCATGCGCAAGGGGACGAATCTTCCGCCGGAGCAGGCGCCGATCGCTGCCTATCGCGTGGACGACACGATTCTTGAATCACCATTGCCGGAAAAATTATTGCCCGGCCAGGAAGTCCAACTTTACCTGCGTTTTTACGAGAAAATTTCTGCTATCATCAATCGCGGCGGCTGGCGAGGCAAACAGTTTGACCTGACGCAATGGTATCCCAAATTGGTCGTTTACGACGAGAAGGGCTGGCATCCGGATCAGTATCACAATCAGGGAGAATTTTACGGCGAGTTTGGCACATTCGATGTGGAAATTACGTTGCCGTACAATTACATTGTCGCCGCGACCGGCGTTCCCGTTCAAGGAGATCCCGGCTGGGAGTGGGTGAAAGTGGACACTTCGCTCAACGATGAGGAATGGCAGCAGGCTTACGAAGAACAGATCAAACAAATTAAACTCAAAGCGTTAGAGGCAAAGGAACGAACGGTCGTTTTTCACGCCGAAAAAGTTCACGATTTTGCCTGGCTGACGTCGCCAAATTTTTTGTACGAACGCGGCGAATGGAACAGCATTCCCATTCATGTGCTTTACGACAAACGGGCGCGAAAGTCGTGGAGCAAAAAAGTAACGCGGCGCGGCGAAAGCGTTTTGAAATGGCTGTCCGAAAAATTTGGTTTGTATCCCTATCCGCAGCTTACCATTGCTCACGGTCTTTTGGGCGGCGGCATGGAATATCCGATGATTGTAATGGATTCAGGCCCTGGCGAAGGACTGATTTGTCACGAAGTGGGCCATATTTATTTTTACGGGATGCTGGCAAATAATGAATTAGACGAAGCGTGGCTGGATGAAGGATTCACGACTTTTCAGGAAGGCTGGTATCAGCAAACTCATTATGGGTCTGCCGGCTACCCGGGCTATTCCCACCCAAAATCAAAATTGCAAAAATGGCTGAATCCTTCGACGCCGGGGCACGAGAGAAAAATGATGCGTCTGGTAGATTATACGACGAGCGGCTACAATGAACCGCTTTCTTTACCGGCGCACAAATATCTCGGCGGCTATCGCATGAATGCCTACACCAAGGGCTCGACTTTTTACGAAATGCTGAAATATATCGTCGGCGACAGCGTCTGGGACCGGATTGCGCACGAGTATTTTGATCGCTGGAAATTCAAGCACGTGAATGAGCAGCGTTTCAAACAGGTGTGCGAAGATGTTTCGGGCATGGATCTGGATTGGTTTTTCGATGAGTGGATGCACAAAACCGTGAATGTGGATTACAAATTAGCCGGTGTGAAAAAAGTGCGCGTGGCCGATTCGTTGTGGAAAACCACGGTGAAAATTGCTCGCAAAGACGAAGGCATCATGCCGGTGGAAGTGCTGGTAGTTACAAGTAAAAATAATGAAATTCGTCAGCGCTGGGACGGAAAAGCGAAATACGGAATTTTAGAATTCACCACCAAGGCAAAACCCAAAAAAGTCGTGCTCGATCCCGATGACATGATTTTGGACAAAAACCGGTTGAACAATGGCGATTTTTCCGTCAAATTTATTCCGGATACGCCTTATTCGCAATTTTATCGTTCCCGCAATAGTTACCTAATTCGCTATCGTCCGCACGTTTGGTACAACGATGTGGACGGCTTATGGCTGGGCATGGGTTTCAACGGCAGCTATATGAACAGGTTCAAAAACGCAAAACTAATTTTGTCTCTCGGGCTACGTTCCCGCAAATTGGGCGTGGATTTCAATTTTTCGCATCCGCTGCTAAAAAATAGTGAAAAACTCAAATGGCAATTGCGCGCCGCGGCTCGTGAGGGTCGCGCCATCGGAAAAATCGGACTGAAATTTTCCTGGAGTCGAATGAGAAATTTCCCTCCGTTTCATTCATTTGACATTGCTTTCAATTCCGCGCAGTTGCTGAAAGACGGTGGGAAGTATGTCATTGAGGAATATCGTTCCGGAGGTGAGACGAAAAAATTTATTGCTTGGGAGAATGGCAGAAATAACAATGTGAGCATTTCGTACATTTTCTCCCAATTTAAGCCCGGCTGGTCTGGCGATGCGCTTATTCAATTTGAAACATCGGAAAAAATACCCGGCAGCGAATTCAGTTACTCCCGTCTGCAAAGTCAACTCGATTACCGGCTTGGCAGCGGAGGCCGCTATCTTGCGGTGCGGCTGTTTGGCGGACGATTCTGGGGAGACAATTTCCCGATGCAAAAGATGTTTTTCGCTGATGGCGCTAATCCGCAGCAGAAATTTGAAAAATACTATTTGCGCAGCCGCGGAAGCTTTTCGGAATTGATTCCGTACCATCTTCCCGGCGGCGGAAATCTGCGCGGTTATTTGGATCAGAGAATTGCCACGGATCGGATCGCCGCAGTCAATGTCGAGGCTTCAACCATTCGTTTGTCCCCGTTTTTCCGCAGAAAATTCATGGTGAATATTTCCGTTTTTGCCGATGCCGGTTATCTGCGAAACGAAAAAGGAGACCGGACAACTTTGACGGATGCGGGAATCGGAAGCCAGTGGCGTTTTCGTGCGTTTTATCGCTTTTTCCTATTGCGCATCGATTTTCCCATTTACGTCAGCGATCCCTTACCGGGTGAGCAGAGTGTCAGATTTCGCTGGTTAGTGAGTTTTCAGCAAGCGTGGTAGGGATATTTTTGTGAGCCAGACGATTCCGGTTTCTTGGAGAAATCGAATTTGTTTTATCTGTGTTTGAAGCTTGGATGGCTCATAGCGATAGGGGAGCCTAACTGACAAAAATATATTGCAGATATGATTTTTTTTGATTATATTTGTGTAAAGTTTTTCCATTAAAAACTTATCAGCGCTAAAATATAATCCACGCATTAGTAAAATCTTTGTTGAAGAATTTTACGGCACACTGAATGTTAAAACACCATAAATATTTATTGCTTCTCAATTAAAGAATTTAGGGTATTCTATGATTTCTGAAAAACAAATCAAAGTCATAGCAAATCGAATTGCAAAAAAAATAAAAACAAGTAGAATTTTTGTGTTTGGCTCTTTTGCCTATGGGAAACCCGGGCAAGATAGCGACTTGGACTTATGCATTATTACTAATCTCATGAATAGAAGAAAAATTGAAATAATGAGAGAAATTCGCAGAGAAATCTCTCGGGATTATCAGATACCAATGGATATTTTAATCTACGATAATAAAGAATTTGAGGAGAGAGCGCGCCATCAAAATACATTAGAGCATAAAATTTTAAAACAGGGAATTTTAGTGTATGGATAATCGAGCACTAGCCAAAGAATGGTTCGATATTGCTGCTGTAGATTTATCCTCTGCAAAATACCTACAAAATATGCATCCTGTTCCTATAGAAATAATATGCTACCACTGTCAGCAATCATCAGAGAAATATTTGAAAGGCTTTTTGGCATTAAAAGGACATGAGATAATAAAAACACATGACCTGATATTGCTGAATAATTTATGTTGTAAGCACGATGCGGATTTTGAAAGGATTGAAGAAGAATGCCTGCGCCTTACAGATTATGGAGTTAATATAAGATATCCCTATCTAATGGATTTAAACATGGACGACATGAAGTTAGCCATAAAAGATGCGAATAAAATACAGAACTTTATTTTGGAAAAAGTTTCATCTAAAAAAGATAACACAGATTGATAATAATAAAAGCAAAAAAGGGGATTAATTTCATTTCGAAATGCTGGGTGAGTTTCCAGCGGGCATTGTAAAATGAAAGATGAACTGGACAAACCAGGTCTCTCCGAGAAACCTGGTTTGTAACTTTAAAATAAACAGGAAGTTCCTTTTTTGTTCAATTTAGAAAAAACTTTAAAAAAATATTTCGGCTACGAAGAATTCAGGCCTCTGCAAAAAGAAATCATCGATGCCGCGCTTGCGCGTAAGGATATTTTTGTACTCATGCCCACTGGCGGCGGCAAGTCGCTGTGTTACCAATTGCCTGCCATCGTTCAGACGGGGTTGACTGTCGTCATCTCTCCCTTGATTTCACTGATGAAAGATCAGGTGGATACACTGCGCGATTTAGGCGTTGCGGCGGAGTTTTTGAACAGTACGATGACTTCCGAAAAGATGGACGACGTCAAAAATCGGCTGTTGCAAAACAAGGTGAAAATTCTCTACGTGGCGCCCGAGCGATTGGTGCTGGAGTCTTTTCTGCGATTTTTGGAGAAATTGAGCATTGACTTGTTCGCCATTGACGAGGCGCATTGCATTTCCGAATGGGGCCATGATTTCAGGCCTGAATATCGAAAGCTGGTGGTTTTGCGGGAAAAATTTGACCATGTACCGCTGATGGCACTTACAGCAACGGCGACGCCAGTAGTGCAGAAAGATATTGTCGAAATTCTGAAGATGCAGGATCCCCGAATTTTCAGGGCGAGCTTCAACAGAGCCAATCTTTTCTACCGCGTTTTGCCGAAAGGGGACACCTACACTCATCTGACCGATTACCTGCAAGCGCATCTCAAGCAATCGGGAATTATTTACTGCCAGAGCCGCAAAACCGTGGACCGACTGGCGAATGCGCTGAACGACGACGGATTCCGTGCACTGCCCTATCACGCGGGTCTGGAAACCGGAGAGCGCACGAAAAACCAGGAAGCCTTCATTCGCGAAAATGTGGACATCATCGTGGCGACGATTGCCTTTGGCATGGGCATTGACAAACCCAATGTGCGGTTTGTGATTCACTACGATTTGCCGAAAAATCTGGAAAGCTACTATCAGGAAACAGGCCGCGCCGGCAGGGACGATTTGAAAAGCGACTGCATCTTATTTTACAGCTACGGCGATAAGGCGAAGATTGAATATTTTATCAAAGAAAAGCCGAGCGAGCGGGAGCGGAAAATTGCGCTGAAGAAATTGCACCAACTCATCGACTATTGCCAGAGTCCGGTTTGCCGCCGAAAACTGATTCTCGAATATTTTGGTGAAAAGTACGAGCAAGAAAATTGCGGTGCCTGCGATAACTGCCTGAGGAAAGAAGACGACAGTCAGAAATTTGACGGGACGATCATCGCGCAAAAAATGCTTTCCTGCGTCTATCGCCTGAATCAAAGATTTGGCATGAATTACGTCATCGATGTGCTGCGCGGCTCCCAAAGCGAGCGCATTTTTCAGAATGGCCATCAGGATTTGCCAACTTACGGCATTGGCGAAAAAATTCCCAGAAAAAGATGGATCACCTTTGCGCAGGAATTGATTCGCTTGGGCTATTTGCAAATTGAGGGTACCACTTATCCGATAATGAAATTAACCGCTAAAAGCAGAGATGTTCTGTTCGGCGATGAAAAAGTGATGCTGACGCCTTACGTGGAAAAGCGGCCCAAACGAGCGGCGGCTCCGACAGAATATGATGACAATTTATTCGAGCGATTGCGCCAGTTGAGAAAACGCATTGCCGATGAGAAAAATGTCCCGCCTTACGTGATTTTTCACGATCGCACGTTGCAGGAATTGGCTGAAAAAATGCCAACCACCTGGGATGAGTTGCGGCTGATTTTTGGCATGGGTGAGACAAAACTGAAACAGCACGGGCCGCGATTTTTGAAGGAGATTATTGCGTACGGGGAAGAAAAGAAGATTTAGTTTCGAGTTGCATCTCTCAAGTTCTGAGTTTCGCGTTTCGAGTTAGTTGTGCTGAGTTGATAAAAAAAGCTTGCATTTTTGCCAGAAAAGGTTATTTTATTAAATATTGTTTAAGGTGAGGGACAAAATTAATAATTTCTGACACCAACTTTGGAGGAACCATGATTCAAAAACGTTTTTTTCACTATTTCGTCATGCTGATTGTGCTTTTGTCAATCAGTCTGATTCTCTTTTCTTGTTCAAAAGACAAAAATAATCCGGTGAGCCCGGAAGAGGGGAATTACCCGTCGTTAAATTTTGCCATTTTTTCAGATGCCCATTATTATGATCCGTCGTTGGGTACAAGCAGCGACGCTTTCAAAGCGTATCTTGCTCAAGACCGCAAAATGCTCGCTGAGAGCAAAGCCACGCTGGAATCCGTCGTGAGCGATCTCAAGGCTGCCGATATTGAGGTGGTTTTAGTCACCGGCGATTTGACTAAAGACGGGGAAAAGCAAAATCACGAACAGATGGCGGCTTATCTGGCGCAAATCGAAGCCGCAGGGAAGAAAGTGTACGTGATCCCCGGGAATCACGACATTCAAAATTCAGCGTCCATGAGCTACCCGGACGATGGCGATCCGGTACCGATTCCGAGTGTGACGCCGGAAGAATTCAAATCCATTTACAACGACTTTGGCTACGCCGAAGCAATTGACAATGACCCCAATTCGCTGAGCTATGTGGCGCAGCCAAAAGACAGCATCTGGATTCTGGGGATTGACGATTGCAATTACAACGGGAAATACGCGGACATTAGCTGGATCGGCGGCGATTTGAAATCGGAATCAATCACCTGGATTAAGTCGAAGTTACAGGAAGCCAAATCAAAAGGAATAACTGTCATCACCATGATGCACCACGGTCTGGTGGAACACTTTCCGAACATGGAAGCGGTTTTCCCGGAATATCTCATCAGCGATTGGCAGAATAAAGCAAAAGATTTCGCGGCTGCGGGATTGAACATAATCTTTACCGGGCACCATCACGCGAATGACATTTCCGAATTAGTTGACGGAGATAATTTTGTGATCGATGTTCAGACCGGTTCGCTGGTCAGCTATCCGGTGCCTTATCGTCTGCTTACTTTTGACGGCAATAAACAAACTTTGAAAATTACGAGCGTGTTTGTCTCCAGCATTAACTACGACACCGGAGGCATGGATTTTCAGTCTTATGCGAAAAATTCTCTTGCATCTGGCTTTCCTCCGCTCGTAGTTGCGACGTTGATGTCATTAGGCGTGGACAGCACGAGCGCTCAGCAATTGGAGCCGTTAGTAACGCCGACGCTCATCGCCTACTATCACGGCGACGAGCCTAACTATCAGGATGCCACAATTAATGCAGGAATAAATTCATTAATCACCAGCGGCGATCCCACAGCGTTTCAGTTCGGCATGTTGCTGATGGGCGTGTGGAATGATTTGACCTGGGACAACAATGTTACTATCGATCTGAAAACCGGCGATATTTCAGCTAATAGCTCGGGGCCGATGATGGTTTTTAAGTAAGATAATTTTAAAAGCAGCATAAAAAAATGACCGGAGTGACAAAAATAGCTTCGGTCATTTTTTTGTTGATCAACTTCAAATGAAATGATACGGCAGTTTATTCAAATTCAACTTTAGCCTTGGCTTTCAATTGCTTGTACCATTCGTTGTAAATGGCGCGCTGGAAAATATTTTTTGCGCCTTGGCATTGTTCATGGAGCGACGTCGGAAAAGATCATAAGATGTCGCTTCAAAAAAAATGTTGCTTTTCACCTTCTCATTTATTATTTTTCTCTGCGACAGTTTTTGACAAAAACGAAGTTAAAAATTCTGATTTTAAAGGAAACGCCATGAGCGACAAAAAAATTTACATTTCCGTTGATATGGAAGGCATCACCGGCGTTGTTGACTGGGCAGAGACAGAAGCGGACAAAGCGGAATATCAGTACTTCCGCAAAATCATGACCGACGAAGTGAACGCCGCCATCGAAGGCGCGTTGGAAAAGGGCGCCACGGAAATAGTCGTTCGCGACGCTCACGGCAACGCAAAAAACATCATTCCCGATCGGCTGCACGAAAAAGCCAGATTGCTGCGCGCCTGGGCAAATAGCCCGTGGGTGATGATGGAGGGAATTGACGAAACATTCGCTGCGGCGATTTTCATCGGTTATCACGCCAAAGCCATGACGGCGCAAGGGACACTGTCGCACACCATGCGCGGCGATATTTTTGATTTGCGCGTGAATGGCATTTCTCTGCCGGAATTGGGCTGGAATGCGCTCATTGCCGGTTACGTGAATGTTCCGGTCATTTTTGTTTCCGGAGATGATTTGATTTGTCGACAGGCAAAAGAACTGATTCCCGACATCGAAGCGGTGACTGTGAAGCAAGGATTTGGGGAAGCAAATTTGAATCTGCATCCCAAGGTGGCGCAGGAAAAAATTCGCCAGGGGGTCGCTTCTGTCATGGAAAGAATCGACCGGATCGCGCCTTTTCGGCTGGAAAAACCCTATGTCATGGAGATAGCTTACAAAAAAACGCGCCTTACCAATCAAGCCGCCTGGTATCCCGGCGTGGTGCGAAGAAATGATTTTACGGTAAGTTTATCCTGCGAGGATTTCATGGACTGTATGAAATTTTTTTATTTTGTGGGCTTCTAAGTTACGGGGCGTTTTCAGCCGCCCGTTTTTGAAAACTTTATTTCAGTAAACTGTCGTTCAACTCGATTCCTACCGGGCAATGGTCAGAGCCCAATACTTCTTTGTCGATAAAAGCGTCTTTCACTTCTCCCGCCAGATTTTCGCTGACGAAAAAATAGTCGATGCGCCAGCCAATGTCCCGTTCGCGCGCGCGGGTGCGCATATCCCACCAGGAGTAGTGGCCGCCTTCTTCGACAAACAGGCGAAATGTATCCACAAATCCGTGCGCCAGCAGTTTGTCAATCCAGGCGCGCTCTTCGGGCAAAAATCCGCTGCGTTTCTCATTTTCTTTGGGATGCGCCAGATCGATTTCCTTGTGCGCCGTGTTCACATCGCCGCAAATGATTATTTTTTTCCCGGCAGAGCGCAGCCGATCGGCGCGATCCAGAAAAGCTTCGTAGAAATCCATCTTGTATTTCAGCCGCTCTTTAGATTGTTTGCCGTTTGGAAAATAGATATTGAACAAAATGAAATTCCCGAAATCCGCTTCCAGCAATCGGCCTTCGCTGTCAAGGCTCTCAATTCCCATGCCCGATTTTACGCTCGTCGGCTTAAACTTTGTCAGCATGGCGACGCCGCTGTATCCTTTGCGCTCGGCAGAAGTATGAAAAAAATAATACCCTTCGGCGTCACGAATGTCGCCCGGAATTTGGTCGTCTTGCGCTTTTGTTTCCTGTAAACATAAAATATCCGGCTGATCGCGGCGTAGCCATTCCATGAAATTTTTTTTGTGAGCAGCGCGAATTCCGTTGACGTTCCACGATAATAAGCGAACCGTGTTCATTCACAGACCTTTCCGATTTATTGTATGGGGAATCAGAATCTCCAATAAAAAAATGTGTCATTATGATCGTGGCGAGTTTATTTCTTCGGTTTTATTTTGACCGCTGTGCCATAAGCCAACAGTTCAGCCGATGCTTGCATGACAGCGGACGTGGTAAATCTGACGCAAACGATGGCGTCAGCGCCCAAATCTTCGGCTTCTTTGATCATACGATCCAGTGATTGCTCCCGGGATTCCGCCAGCATTTTCGTGTACTCGGTAATTTCTCCGCCAACGAGCATTCTCAGTCCAGCCAGAATGTCTTTTCCAACATGACGCGCGCGAATGGTATTTCCGCGAACCAAACCCAGCGTTTTCGTGATTTGGTAATCGGCAAACTCATCTTGCGTTGTAATCAGCATACGACCTCCTGTTTTTTACAATTTAACATTTTTGTCGTAGTAATCGTCTTCTTTGTTTTCGATGCGGTCAGTAACGACCTTCATGAACAGCAGCCCGATCCCGGCAATGGCAACCAATCCGACAAGACCCCAGGGAAAAGCTACAATCAACCCCACGAACATTGCCACAACATAAATGAGAAAGACAATCCCCAGCAGAATATATCCCGCCTTTTCCATGACTTAACCTCCATTTTCAATGACAAGTGGCTATTAAAGTTTTGGTACGACTTCTTTTTTCCCTTGCAAATGGTAAATCAAACGAATCAAATAACTGACACTGGATAGAAAAACAAAAATGACCGTTAATGCTGAAAAAATCTCTTTGAGAACGTTGATTTGAAAAATATAACTGATAAGAGTCACCGCAAGCACGTTGGCGGTTATTTTCCCAATGAGATTCGAGGGCGTAATGAATTTAAATCTTTTTGCATAAAATAAACCGCCTATCAAAATGGCAACATCTCTGCCGATGATGAGGATTACCAACCACAGCGGCATTTGATGTTTGAGGTACAATATCACCGTCGTTAATCCGATCACTAATTTATCGGCCAGCGGGTCGAGCATTTTTCCCATTTCGGAAATTTGATTGAGCCGCCTCGCGAGAATACCGTCTAAAAAGTCTGAAGCAACTCCAATAACAATAATGAGCCCCATGGCAAGATAATTTTCATTCCATAAAAAAATTCCTACCGGGATTAACAACAACAAGCGAAAGAACGAAATAAAATTCGGTATGGTGAATATCTGCTTCTTGTCCAACAATCTTCCCCTTTCAGGAGTCGTATCAGAATTCAACTCGAATTGTGTTTATAACTTACAAAAAATCAAAGTCAAAATCAAGTTGAAAATTGACAACTTGTAAATATGAGGATTGACAATGGCAGAGAATTAAACCCACCGACGTCAAATCTCATCTTTTCAGAATGGACGGAACTCAACGATTGAAAGAAAATATGGAGATTTACGGCGATTTTCTTTTTAGAAGTGTTCTCTCCGCTTTGCAATGAAATTTTTTTTCTGCTTTCTGCCCCCTTCGGACAACAAACATGAAACGAGCATTGATTCAAATATTTCAAAATTATTGTCACTTTTTTTAAATTTTTCTTGACATTTTAATAAAAAAAACATATAATGCAGTGGTACAAAAGTTTCACAGTAATTAACATCTGAAAAATTTAATTCAAACGCAAAGAACATTTTTTGTACCAACTTCCGGCAAGCTTTCTCTTTTAAATGTGAGATCGGTTGATTTTCTCAAGTTCAAAAAACTAAAATAAAAACATGCCGCTAATGTCGCCAGATTAAACTGATATGAGAAATTTTAGCATAAAAACAGAAGTCGTTAAGATCTTTCCAATTTTTTAAGTCTGGAGACTTTGCGGCTGAAGAATAAAAACACAATCTCATTGGAGTTAAAGACATGGCTGATTTAACTTCTTACAAAAAATTGATCCTCAAAAACTTTGATCATCTCACTCGAAATCAGAAAAAAATTGCTCAATTTCTGATAGATCATCCCGAAGAAATAGCTCTGTCATCTATTGATACGATTGCAGATAAATTGGGCGTAGGCAAGGCCACTGTCGTGCGGCTGGCGCAATCGCTCGGTTACAAAGGATTTCTTGAGCTAAAAACAGAGCTCACAAATCGCCTGCGCAATGATCTCAAGCCTTCCAATAAACTTAAAGCCGCATTGCAAAACTCTCATCTCCGGTCCGAATTTCTGACGACAATTGCCAGCGATGAAATCCAGAATATTCAGGAAACACTGCACTCCCTCGATCAGGCGGCATTTGATAAGGCAGTGGCCATTTTGAAAGAAGCGCCTCACATCTACGCCATGGGATTAGGGATATCATCGTACCTTTCTCAGATCGCTGCCTATTTTTTGAATAAATTGTCGTTAAAAGCCAAAGCTTTCAGTCACGGTAGTTTGAGCTTCCACGAACAAATACTTTCTTTACAAGAAAACGACGCCTTAATCGGCATCAGTCTCCCTCCTTATTCAATTGAAACCATAAATGCCGCCGAAGTCGCTCGATCTCGCGGGGCAAAAGTCATTTCCATCACCGACAAACTCGTATCTCCCATTACGCGGTTTTCAGACGTTGTTTTCCCTGTTAAAACCCACAACATTGTGTTTATCAATTCAATCGGCGCAATTTTTGTCATTATTTACGCTCTGGCTACTGGGCTGGGTTTGAGCGACAAAGAATTTGCTCTCAAAGCGTTGGCGCAATTTGAAAATGCTCAATCGGAGTTTGGTTTTGATGTACATAAAGATTTTTTTGCAAAATCATGACGCAGCAGAATCCTTTCAGAGGTTTTAAGCTTTTGGAGGGACAAAAAATTTAAATGTACAATTTCCAGGGAGGTCAATTCATGAAATCTGAAAAATGCAAAGTTGCTTTAGTTTCCCTGTTAATAGTGATGTCCACTGCTCTTTTGGCTCAGGCACGGGTTGGCGACGTGATTTCGTCTTTCCCGGCGCCGGGCCATTTTTCCACCGGCCTCACTTTCGACGGAAAGAATTTATGGGTAGCAGACCGAAAGACCGACTTACTGTACCAAATTAATCCCAAAACCGGCGCTGTCACAAAAACATTGCCCGCGCCAGGTTTCAGCGTCACCGGATTGGCGTGGGACGGTAGCTATTTGTGGGTCATCGACGACAAAGAAAATTTCCTCTACCGCATGAACACAAAAACCGGCGAAGCGGAACGCATCATCGAATCGTACACGCGCCACCCGAAAGACATTTGCTGGGACGGAAAATTGCTTTGGGTCGTGGACGACAAATTAGACATGGTGCTCAGCGTGGATCCGGAGGACGGCATGATGATCGATCATTTTCCGTCCCCGGCGGGCAATCCCGACGGCATGGCTTTTGACGGAAAATATCTCTGGATCACTGATCGCGGCAAAGATATGCTCTATCGCGTTTGTCCGAAATCAGGCATGGTGATCAGTGCTCTTCATGCGCCGGCGCCTTACGCCCGCGGCTTGGCATGGGACGGAAAAACACTCTGGAATGTGGATTACCAGTCGGACAAAATCTATCAGATCAAATTGGACGATGATGAAATTCTCACTCGTGACGAAGGTCAGGCGCGAAAATTGGAAAACACGATCGACTTCCGCAATTACGGCCCAGGCGACGTGACTGAGCTGGATGTGTACATCGCCATTCCGGAAAATCGGGATAATCAGGAACTCCTTGAACCGGTTTCTTTCGCGCCGCAGCCGACGGCCATTTTGACCGACCAATGGGGACAAAGAGTCGCCCATTACCATGTCACAAATTTGAAAAGCGGAAATTTCTTTCGCGCCACGATGACGGTGAAGGCAAAAGTTTACGGCATTGAATATTTCCTCGATCCTGCGAAAACGGGCACGCTTGATGATATTCCCGGTGACATCAAACAAAAATACTTGGTTGATGGGAAAAAATTAATGATCCGCGATCCGTTCATTCAAAATCTGGCAAAAAAAATTGTCGGTGATGAAAAAAATCCTTACTGGATCGCGCGAAAAGTTTTCAATTATCTGATCGACCATCTTTCTTACAATTTGAAACCCGTCGGTGGCTGGAACACAGCGCCGACGGTACTGAAACGCGGCACCGCCTCCTGCTCTGAATACTCATTTTCTTTTGTCGCACTGTGTCGCGCCATGGGACTTCCGGCGCGCTACGTCGGAACGGTTTCTCGCCGCGGTGACGACGCCAGCCTGGACGAAGTTTTCCATCGTTGGTGCGAAGTCTATTTGCCCCATTACGGCTGGATTCCTTTCGACGCCAACAAGGGCGACAAAACCAGGCCGGCGGATCAAGCCGCCGGCATTGGCGATACCGACCGCCGTTACATCATCACCACTACCAGCGGCGGCGGCTCTGAATATATGGATTGGACTTACAATTTCAACTACCACTGGAAATCTAAAGGCAAATGTCGGATTTACACTGAATATTACGGCGAATGGGAGCCCATTGAAAAATAGGTCAAAGATTAGATCCGTGAAGAAAAAAATGGATTTGAGATATTAGATGGTAAAACAGAGAGACAAACGACAACCAACGTTCTTTGAAGCACTACTTCCTCTTATTTTGATGGCGCTTTTTCTGGGCATTGGCTACGGCGTTTTTCGTTTGCGCGCGGAAATTTTGCTCATTGCCGCTGCTTTCTGTTCCGGACTTATTGCGCTCAGATTGGGCTACAATTGGAAAGAATTGGAAGAAGGAATCGTGGAAAGCATCGCCAAAGCCATGCCCGCGATGCTTATTGTCATTTGTGTGGGACTATTAATCGGCTCGTGGATTGCAGCCGGGACAATTCCCATGTTGGTTTTTTACGGACTAAAAATAATTTCTCCAAAATTCTTTCTGCTCACTGCCTCTCTGGTGTGCAGTGTGGTTTCTTTATTCACTGGCACTTCGTGGGGGACAGTCGGCACAATGGGCGTGGCTTTCATGGGAATCGCCCACGGACTGGGTATTCCGCCCGGTGCCGCGGCGGGGGCGATTGTCGCCGGATCCTATTTTGGGGATAAACTTTCTCCGTTTTCCGACACGACAAATTTAGCGCCCATCGCCGCAAAAAGCAATCTATTCGACCACATTCGGCACATGCTCTGGACGACAACGCCGGCGTGGCTGTTGGGACTCGTTGTTTATTTCATCGCCGGCTATTCCTACGGGTCTTCTTCAATGGAATCGCAGCAAATGACCTTGATTTTGGACACGGTGCAGTCGAATTTTCAATTCAATATTTTGTTGCTGCTGCCGCCGGTGATTATTTTGTATTTTGCCATTAGCAAAAAGCCAACGATTCCGGGAATGATTATCGCGTCCCTGGTGGCGACAATTTTGGGGCTGATTTTCCAGAAAACAAACATGGTCGAAATGGTGAACGCCATGACTGTGGGTTACGAATCCAAAACCGGGGTCGAAGTCGTGGACAATTTGTTTTCCCGCGGCGGCATGGCGGGAATGATGCACGTAACTTTGATTGCGTTTTGCGCTTTCTCTTTTGCCGGAATCGTGCAAAAGGCCGGCATGCTGGATGTTTTGCTTCAGCGTTTGCTCCAGGTCGCCAAATCGACCGGCTCATTGATTTTATCGGTAGTCATTTCCGGCATCGCTGTGGCGCTCATGACCGGTAGTTCGTTTTTGACGATTCTCATTCCCGGGGAGCTTTTCTCTCCGGCGTTCAAAGCGCGCGGATTGGCGGCAAAAAATTTGTCCCGAACAACGGAAGACTCCGGTACTGTGGTTGTGCCGCTCGTTCCCTGGAGCATGGCAGGCGTTTTCATGGCGGGAACGCTGGGAGTTTCCACGTTGACTTATTTGCCGTGGGCGGTCATGTGTTACACTGGATTTGTTTTCGCGATTATCTACGGATACACAGGATTCGCCATTGCGCCGAAAATTCGGGATGATGAAACAATTATTGGGAGCTAATAAAAAAATGTCGCATAATGTGTGCGACGCCCAAAATGAAGATGAGTTCAAATTTTTCACTTTAATCCACTTTTCACTTTTAACCAAATGAAGGAGGCTGTTATGAAGAAGGCTACAGTCTTTGCAGCGCTCATACTGTTGCTTTTCGCGGCGCAGCTCGTACAGGCACAACCGGAACCGGTGTCGATTGTGACGCCGGTGTTGGTGGATTCCGCTGTTTACAATGGAATTTACCGCGGCGTGCAAATGCAGATTTTTTGCGAACCCACAACAGGAAATCTGGTTACTGCCTGGTACCGCTACTACAGTTCCGGGCCTGATCCTCGTCGCATTACTGCTGCCACATCTATCGACGGCGGCCAGACCTGGACAGTTCACGAAAAAATCAACTTTGGCGTTGGCGACGAAATGAATGCGCGTTATGCCTCGGTATATGGCACTCCCACAACGCCGATTATCGTTTATGCTGACAGGAATCCCGGCGGAAGCGATCGCGACAGCAGACCTGTTGTGGCAATGGACATTGCCGGTTGGGGCGGCGGTGCGTTCATTAACTATTTTGTTGATGATTCCGGAACGCCGGACACCGTGCTTTACTCCCGCTACAATTCTGTCGCTGTGGCTCCGGATAATGACCAACTCTGGGCCGTTGGCAGTTATCACACCTCTAGCAAGGCTCCCGGGGAAGGGCTGTATTACTATGTTTCTAAAGATGGCGGCATCACCTGGAGCAGGCCTAAAGTTGTCGCTTCTATCGCAAAATCAGACAGCGGCAAACCGAATTACGTGATTGATCTTTCTTCTTCCGGATTAGGCGTAGGACTTGGTCCCAACAATGCGGCTTTTGTTTCCGGATTGGGACAATGGTACAGCGACGATGATCTCTGGCGTCTTCTTTACGCCAAATCCGACGACGCCGGAATGACCTGGTCGCCGATTTCCATCATCCCCGGCGCCGAAACTTTGCAATTTGCCAATGCCGATGTGTACAAAAATTTCACGGCTCCTTTTGTGGACAAAGATGGCAACTGGCACATTTTCGCTCTCGGAACCGACACCATGGACTACGTTTATCCTGATTTTCCGGAACCCTATCGTGGCTTCGATTTCCGTTTTGACGGTTCCACTTGGTCAATCAACAAATTCGCTTTTCCGTCTTTTCTGGATAACGGATTGGCTGCGCTGGGTGATTTTTCGCCGGATCAGGAACTTTTTCTGTTTAACGACCCGGCAGTAGGCCCGGATGGCACTCTTTACTATGCCTACAGTGACGTCGTTGACACGACTGGCGCGATGGGCGATCCCTACGCTTTCAATTACAACATTATGATTATGTACTCCGAAGACAACGGCGATACCTGGCATGGACCAGTGTCTGTTTTAGACAAATGGACAGGACATGCGCCTTGTGGAATGGCGCGTTTTGCCACGGATAAATTGCACATTGTTTACCGTCGTCATTTCAACACAAGTCAGGCAGATCAGTTTTACTACATTGGCGTTCCGACTGATACCATTAAAGCTCGCGCTACTGGCGTAAACGACCAAGTCACACAAATTTTGCCGACTGAGTTTGAGTTGCATCAGAATTACCCCAACCCGTTCAATCCGACAACGAACATCACCTTTGATCTGACGCAGCCGGCGAAGGTGACGCTCAAAATTTACAACGATCTGGGACAAGAAGTGGCGACTCTGATCGACCAGAAACAGATGGATGCCGGATTCAAGGGAATCACCTGGCATGCTTCTGATCTACCAAGCGGCGTCTATATTTACAAATTAACCGCAGGCTCATTTACAGCAACAAAGAAGATGATCCTGACAAAATAATACTACTTAGTTAGATTGAATCTGAATATCCGCCCTTGCCTTTCTTTAGAGGGGGGACTTAGGGGGGATGGTTAATTGCATAAATAACATAATTTGCTAAGTAGTAATAATGACAGACTCAAAATAGCGGAGAAACGGGAAATGGTCAGGCAAATATTCTACTGCTTGACCATTTCTCATTAAAAAAAATGGATAAAGTCCGTTTCGTAAAAATACTCATATTTGTCAGTTGTGTTTTTCTCAGAAATTTGCCTCTTCCGGCACAAGAGATTGGTGAAACTATTTATTCAGTGGATGTTCCGGGAAATTATCCTATCGGCGTGGCCTGGGATGCGAATCGCTTGTTTTTTACAGATAGGATAGCGAATGCTATTTTTGAAATTGATGCAGCAACAGGGGAAATTTTATCGGAGACACACATGCCAGAGGGAGCGCTTGCCGGAGATGTGGCGTTCTTTGAAGGTGATTTGTGGATAATCGATTCTCAGAATAACGTTATTACGAAATTTAATCCAGCGGACTCCACATTTTCCAATCAAATTTTCCTTCACACAATAAATCCATCAGGACTCACTTCTGCTGGCCAATCGCTCTGGTATCTTGATCAACAATCTAAAATGATTTATCAGCTTGATGCGGCGACTGGCAGCTATCTTGATTCTACTCGTGCACCAGGGATTGCGCCCACAGGAATCAGTTGGGATGGCGCAAGATTCTGGATCGCGGATATGCGAAGCAATCGCCTCTATTTGTTCGATTTCTCTCATCGCAGCGTCATTCAAATCATTCCGCTCGATTCGCGCTTTCCGCAGGGAATTTCTTACGACGGCGAAAATATCTGGGTTTGTTCCCTGGAGGCGAAACAACTCCAGAAAATTGCGCTCGTCAGCGACAAAAACTATCGAATTTTATCTTCTCAACGTGCATTGTTACGTTACACCGTAACGATACGAAATAGCGGCTCCGGAATCATGGAAACGAAAACTTACATCGCCTGCCCGACCTCGTCGCTAAGTCAGTTTTTTGAGGACACTGTTCGCTTCAAAGATCCACCGTTGGATTTTTTTAAAGACAAATACGGTCAAAAAATTGCCTATTACTACCATAACATTAACGCCGGATCACAACGAGTTTATCAGTATCAGGTGCCGGCGACAATTAACGCCATTCGTTATTTTTTGAATCCCGACAGTGTTGGTTCACGGGAACAAATGCCGGATTCCATCGCTAATTTGTACACCGGAGACGGGGAAAAATACCAGATTAATGATTCGGTTATCCAACAAGCTGCCGCAGAAGCGGTCGGCGATGAAACGAATCTCTACTGGCAGGTGCGAAAAATACACGACTTTGTCATCGATCACATTTATTACAACAACGATTCCCGCTGGGACGCAGCGCCTCAAGTTCTCCAGCAGGGACATGGTTCCTGTTCGGAATACTCATTTTTGTTCATTGCTCTCTGCCGCGCGAAGGGAATTCCTGCGCGTTACGAAGCCGGCAGCCATTTGCGCGATGAGTTGCCTTACGAAGACACTGTTTTTCATCGCTGGCAGCAAGTCTATTTCCCCAATTACGGCTGGATTCCCATCGATTGTACTTGGGATGACCGAGACGACATGGTAGAGCAGGCGCTCTATTTTGGCGCAAAAAGCAAATCGACTTTCACCACCACCATCGGCGGCGGCGGAGCGACAGGACTCTGGTGGACGTACAACAGTTCCAATTCAACATCCGGCGGCGACATGGATAGAGAAAAAAAGATGGAATGGCTGGAAATTACCACTGCCGTCGAAGAAATTACTCAAAATATTTACGAAACGAATCCAAGCGATTTCCGATTGATTTACAATTATCCCAATCCATTCAATTCATCGACGACAATCGTTTTCGACTTGAATGAATCTTCGTTGGTTGAATTCAGCATTTACAATTTGCAAGGACAAAAAATCTGGGACAAGAAAGACTGGCGATCGTCCGGCAACAATTTTTGCCAATGGAATGGGACAGATTTTCGCGGAAATGCCGTTTCTTCAGGAAGTTACATTTTAAATTTGAAAACAAAATCAACTCAGCAATCAATACAAATGTTTTTGGTTAAATAATTTTTTGAGTTCATAATTCAGAGTTTACGGTTGAGAGTTGTGAAGCGCCGACTGCGTTTAAATAAGACGGCTCATTGCTTCGGGTGGAGAATCAAAACGCTTTACGGCATCGAATTTCATTTGGCCGACAAAAAAACAAAGCAAAAAGAAATTCCTAATTCGAAACCCAAAACGCGAAACTCGTAACCCGAAATCTGAAACTCGAAATACAAATATCAAAATGAGGAGGATCATAATGAAACCAAAGTCAGCTTCCTTGATGGTGATTTTTCTGTGTTTTGTTCTCACCCCAATCTTTGTTTTTGGCGGCACAACAGGAAAACTCACTGGCAAAGTCGTGGACGCTGAGAGCGGCAATCCGCTGCCCGGGGCTAACGTTTTTATTACTGGCACTTCTCTCGGAGCAGCCGCGGATATCAACGGCGTCTATTTTATTCTGAATATTCCGCCCGGCACTTATTCAGTGAAAGCGTCGATGATGGGTTACACGGCAATAGTGAAAGAAAATGTGAAAATCATCGTTGATCGCACTACTGAAATTGAATTTAAACTCAAACCGACAGTTATTTCCGGCCAGGTTGTAACGGTTCAGGCGGAGAGACCTGCCGTGGAAAGAGACGTTACATCCAAGACTTCCTATCTTGATTTTCAAACTTTTCAGAACATGCCGGTCAATGAATTCAGCGACGCGATTGCCGCACAGGCAGGCATTACTACCGGAGAGGGCGGAGAATTGCATTTGCGCGGCGGCAGACAGGGGGAAATCGCCTACATGATCGACGGCGTGCTGGTACAGGATCCGTTCTACAAAGCCGGCGCCGCCCAAATCGAGTTGGACAAATATACGATTCAGGAAATGCAACTGATTACCGGCGCTTACAACGCCGAATACGGGCAAGCCATGTCCGGAATTATCAACATTGTCACTAAAGAACCGCAGCGCAAACATTTTTCCGGACGCGTCGAGTACGAATCTCATTGGCTAAACGCTTCTCCGTTTCGACAAGTGGACTGGATGTTGAACTCGGATCTGGTAGATATCCCCTCTGCTCAAGAAGATCAATATCGGGATTCGTGGAGGCAGTACATTTCCGGCAATGATACATCTTCTACCCCCCTACCTGGCGATCCGTTAGGAACTTCTTTTTATCAAGTGCCTGATTTTACGGCAATCCCCGGCGTTGGCAATTTGCCCACGCTATTTGGGAATCCATTATTAGGTTACATTACAACGAATTTAACCGGGCCTGTTCCCTTCATCCCCAATTTGAGTTTCTTTGTCTCCGCGCGCCATTCTAATTTCAAAGATTATCGTCCCTGGGGTTACGACGCACGGCGCGAATTGAACGGAAAATTAGTTTATTCCAAAGGAAATTACAATCTCAAATACAACATCCACGCTACGCGGCGGTATTACAAACCTTACTCTCATGTTTGGAAATATCGTCCCTTTGCTTTGGAAGATCGGCAGGATATCACCAACAGAAATTTACTTGAGTTCACGCATACTTTGTCGTCCAAAACATTTTACACGGCAAAAATTTATCATTACTATCACCGATTCTATCGCTGGAACCCCAATCGCAAGTTCAAAATCAGCGATTGGCCCGAAGAAATTCGCAATGACCAGGTAAAGATGGATTCTGTGATCAATCTTTACAGCGATTGGGAAAAGGGAAGCACCAATTCCGACGGTTTCTACGTTCGCGGCGACCGCGGTCGCTACGAGGACAACCGAACGACGACGCTCACTTTCCAGCTCGATATGACCAGCCAGGTTTCCCGGCATCATCAGATTAAATCCGGATTGCAGGCCAAAAGACACACTGTGTGGCGAGATCGTTGGCGCTATCCCTGGCCCGGTTCAGCTCATTACATTGAAATTTTTGAACATCATCCGGTTGAATTTGCCGGCTATGTGCAGGATAAAATGGAATATGCGCGTTTCATCATTAATGCCGGTCTGCGGCTCGATTATTTTGATCCCAAATACACCATGTGGGAAGACATTTATGATCCCGGTCACCTGGATGAAACGACAGGAGAATGGATTCCTGCTCTGGAAGAGCCGGCAAATCCACAAATTCATTTAAGCCCGCGCATAGGAATCGCTTATCCAGTGACTTCGGGTATGGTGTTTCATTCCTCTTATGGCCACTTTTACGAAGTGCCCAGTTTTTATGAAATGTACAAACATCACGATGTGACGGCGGGCGGCGTCCCGCTTATTGGCAATCCCAAAATCAAAAGCCAGAAAACCGTGCAGTACGAATTTGGTTTAAAATATCAGCTTTCCGAAGATTGGGTTTTTGACGTCAATGCTTATTTCAAAGATGTCACGAATCTGGCGGCCAGCACTTTCAAACTTGTTTTTCCGTACAATTTTACTGTGTTTGACAATTCCGATTATGGCAGTATCAAAGGAATTGACTTCAGCCTGGAGAAAAAATACGGCAGTTATTTTTCAGGAATATTTAACTACACTTTATCCATAGCTAAAGGAAATGAATCATCTTCAAGAGACGGCTACAACTACTACCGCGGCGTTGACGTTACTTTGCGTCCGAATCGGGAATATTTCCTCGATTTCGACCGACGCCATGATATTTCCATGAATTTGATTTTCAAATCTCCCAAAGATTTCGGCCCGACGCTTATCGGGTACAATCCTTTGGGAAATATTGATGTCAATATTCTGGCGCAAGCAGCGAGCGGCTTGCCGTACACGCCTTTTGTCGAAGAACAAGCGGAAAATATTTTTGTGGAAAAAAACACCGGCAGAAGGCCGTGGACTTCGACCGTGGATTTGCGCGTGCAAAAAGAAGTCAATCTCTACCAAAATGTTCGCATGAATTTGTTTCTGGTGGTAAAAAATCTTTTCAATCGGCTCAACACTTTTTACGTTTGGTCGCGAACGGGTAAAGCTTGGGACGCCGGCCCGACTTCTTCCCACACGCAGGACAGAATTCACAATCCGTCGAATGTGGGTCCCTTGCGGCAAATTTCTGTGGGCGCGCGCGTTCTTTTTTAAACAGATTGAATTGCGGAAAAATTCTTTTTGATGAAAAAAAGCAGCAAACCGATTTGATCACACAAGCTTACTTGAAGGAGTTTAAACATGAGGAAAAACATTTTTTATTCATCACTTTTGATTTTGCTCATTTTCACGCTGGCTTTCGCCCAGCAGGTGAATAAAAGGGAAACGGATCAAACGACAGGCATCGCAAAACCTGCCGCACAGGGGCCGGATATTGCCTACGCGCTTCAGGGCAAGGGCGAACTGCTCAATTGTTTTATGAATTTCGGAGAAATTACCGATGGCTACTTCCAATCGGAATTTTATGATTTCCTCTGGCCCAAAAGCAAAGGGGCCATCTCCGCAGGCGACAATTGTGTCGATGACTTTTCCATGATTTTTGCCTGCAAAGGTAATGTGGTTGATGGCTATACAGCTTATCGCCAGGAAGATTGGGGACCCGTCGATGGAAGCTGGGGACATTACCACGCAAAAAATCAGTCCGAAGAACTCATGCACCAAGGCTATCCCCACCTGGCGGTCAGCGACATTCCGGCGACCTGGCCCGAAGGCTATTTTGACGAAAACGGCCAATTCATCGACACGCCCGGCGAACATCATTGGCCCGGAAAGTTTCGCATCGACATCGATTCGACTTCTGCGACTTACGGTCAGGAAGTCCCGGGCGAATTTCCGGCGGATCGCGTAATTTACGCCGCGTTGGATGATGCAGATGATTTACAAGGCGAACCCATGGGAATACGCCTCGACATCGAAACCTATGAATATGGCCGATCCTACGCCGCGGATTTTATTTTTTATGATTTCACCATTACGAACACCAGCGACACGAGATTAGATAGCTGCTGGTGGGGCTATTATTACGATCTTGATTACGGAGATTATCTGGATGAGGCGTACAAAACTTTCAAAACAGGACTGAATCCCGGCGAGTGGGATGTGATGATGGAATATGATCCCAATGGCACATTACCAGATGAGTTCGAGACCGGAGCTTTTGGCGTGGCATATTTTAAAACGCCAAAAGATATGGGCATTACCGATTCTCACTATTTTCTGGACACAGGCCCCACAACAGACGCTGAATTATGGCCTATTATCTCCAGTAATCCTTCTGATCCGAATTGTCCTGTACCCAAGGGCGACTATTTTCACGGCAACAATGTTCATCTGGACGATTACACGCTGACACAAAGTCCGCCCTACGGATACGACTGGGTTTGCATGGAAACTACGGGACCGTTTTCTCTTGAGCCAGGAGAATCCGTGAAAGCCGTGCTCGTTGTCAGCGGCGGTGAGAATGAAGAAGACTTCCTTGCCAATATCGATATTGCCAAAGGAATGTACTTGAAACATTATCAGGGGCCCTCGGGACCGGCGTCTCCGAAGCTATATGCGGTTGCCGGCGATGGTGAGGCCACGCTTTACTGGGACAATGCGCCGGAACTGAAAGCCGACCCTTTTACCGGCGAGCTTGATTTTGAAGGGTATAAAATCTATCGCAGCGTCGATAACGGAAATACCTGGGGAGAAAAGATACTGGATGGCGCGGGCAATCTCGTGGGGTATGTCCCGGTGGCACAATTTGATTTAAAAAATACGATCTCGGGATTAGATCCGTTGAATGCTAACAGTTATCTGGGAAACAACTCCGGAATTCGCCATAGCTGGACTGACACTGACGTCAGCAATGGAGTGACTTATTCGTACACAATCACCGCTTACGACAGAGGTCAGCCGAACAAAAATATCCCTTCTTTTGAATCTTCAAAAGGAACAAAAGCGACCGAGGACAACTTCGTGCAGGTCATTCCGGAACCGCCGGCTTCGGGCGCTGTTCCGCCAGAAGCTTCTGTGTCGCACATTGCCGGCATGGGCAAGGGAACGATTGACCTGGAAATTCTCGACCCGAATAAAATCACCGATCACACCTACCACGTCGTTTTTCCCGACAGCCCGGGCGTTAATTTTCAGTTGGTCGATGCCACCGACAATACAACTTTGCTTGAAAGCTATCCCATCAACACCGACGAAATGCCAGTCAGAGACGGCTTTCGAATCCGCGTGAATGGCGACGACGCTTACGGCGGCATCAGCGCTATCGTCGACGAATTTGGCAGAGATGTGTTCGGCAAAGGCAAAAGCGACACTACCGGCTCCTGGTACGTTGAAGCGCTGGAACGCTGGGGAGATTTTGACGCAAAAACTTCGAATTACGAAATCCGTTTCACCGCGGACAGTTCAGCAATCGGGACAAGAATAGGCGCAAACATTCAGATTGCAGAAAAAGTACCGATTCAGGTCTGGAATACCACCTTTAATACTCGTGTGCATTTTGTGATTCAGGACAATGGTAATTTACAGTTTGATGAGGGAGAGAAAATTTACATTATTAACGCGCCTTATCAGGAATTAACTATTGGAAGCACCTATTCGATCAATCTTTTCGAGCAGGTGCCGCTGGAAGTAACTATTCAAAATGCGCCGACGGATTCTGCGGGACTTCCCCCCATCGAAGGACAGAAAGTTACCATCATTACGCAGCGGGCGCACACACCGCAAGATGTGTACAAAATTACTTTTACAGCAAAATCTTTTCGTGCTGTTACCGACAGCGAACTTGACGCAGTACGAGTTGTTCCTAATCCTTACGTGGTGAACGCAGCCTGGGAACAGGGAGTGAATGTTCGTCTGATGCGTTTTATGTTTTTACCTCCGCAATGTACGATTACGATTTACACGACTCGTGGGGAAAAAATCAGAACTATCAGACATACCAATAGCGCCGGCGCCGAGGACTGGAACGTCACCTCCGATTCCAATCAGGATTTAGCTTTTGGCGTTTATATTTACATCGTTGAAACCCCTGATGGTCGTCAAAAAATGGGTAAATTTGCATTGATTAAATGAGGAGGGAATAATGAAAATCATTCGGGATATTTTGATCATACTGCTGCTAATGGTTTTCCTGCCGTATGGGGCAATGGCGGGAGATAATTTTAAAAAGACCGGTACCACGGCAGCGCAATTCTTAAAAATCGACGCCGGAGCGCGCGCCACTGCCATGGGCGGCGCCTTTTCTTCGATTGCCAGCGACGCTTCCGCTCTCTACTGGAATCCGGCGGGAATCGCTTTGCTGGATGAGCCGGAAGTGACATTCACCTATACTAATTGGATCATGGATATTAATCATGGCTTTACCGGTGCAGTGATTCCCCTGGGAAGGGGAGGTAGTATCGGATTTTCTGCGGTTTTTCAATCCATGGGTGAAATTGAACAAACGACAATCGAGCAGCCACGGGGAACAGGTCTGTTTTTCAGCGCTCAGGATTTCGCGTTTGGCGTGACTTATGCACGAGCAATGACCGATTTCATTCAGGTCGGTATCACCGGGAAACTCATTTATCAGAGTATCTGGAACGAGAACGCCACTGGTGTTGGAATCGATATTGGCATGATGCTGGATACCGGCATTCAGGGAATCAAGTTGGCAATGGTCATGAGTAATTTTGGTACTGAATTGAAAATGGAAGGCAGGGACTTAATTGTCGGCTACGATCAGATGCCGGAAAGCACGCTGAATCCGGACACCGAAGCCAAACTGAGTACTGAATCGTGGCCTTTGCCAACGATTTTTCGCGCTTCTGTGTCCACTGATTTTGTCGGCGCAAACGGTGTGTTCGCTGTCAGTAATAAAAATAGAGTCACTGCAATTTTTGATGTTGCTCACCCCAATGACAATGTCGAACAATTTAATTTCGGCGCAGAATACAGCTTCAACGAGCGCATGTTTTTTCGCGCCGGTTATAAAACGCAAACCGATGAAGAAGGACTGACTTTCGGCGCCGGTTTTGTCGCTCCTATTAGCCCGACAATCAACATGCACCTTGACTACGCTTATGCAGAATTCGGAACTTTCAAATATATTCAGCAATTTACTTTCGGGTTAACTTTTTAGTTTTTCAATTGTCATGCCGGGGCGGGATTGATTTCCGTCCCGGATTTTGCTAGTTCTTCGTTTACTTTGTCGTTATTGCATCATCTTTGAGGTATGGCTCAAAATAGATTGTGAAATCTCTGACGGCTAACGGCCGGGATGAAATCAGTGAGCTTGTTTTCGACTTAAAGATCATGAGAAGGAGCCAATGAGTGGCTACAGAGCAACAAGTAACTCAAATAATTACTGTTAGTTAGCCAACTTCGGAAAAATATTTCCATTTACTGCTTGCAAAGAAAAAAAAATTTAATTTTATCATTTTTTACTTGACTTTAATTTTTTTCTTTTTATATTCAATAACATAGGGCATACTAGAGGGAGGAAAAATATAACAAATGTATTGACCAAAATCATGAATGCAATTCTCAATTTCTCGTCAATTGGAATTGCATTTTTTTTTAATAATTAATTGAATCAGAAAGGGGAGCCAAATGGCAAAGGTCAAGCTGTTCTTTTGCATGCTCTTTATCGTATCGCTTGCATTAGCCGGAGCTTTATCCGCACAAGTGGCTGGCAAAATTGCCGGCTATGTGAAGGATGCAAAGACAGGAGAACCGTTACCCGGCGCGAATGTCATGATAAAAGGCACGTCTTTAGGTGCAGCCACAGACATTGACGGCTACTATTACATGATTAATATTCAGCCTGGCACCTATACGGTCTCTTGCGCCATGATGGGCTACAAAACGCTCACCAAAACTGGGGTTCAGGTTGTAGTGGGACAGACAACCAAGCTGGATTTCACTATGGAGGAGACGGTCCTTGATGTTGGCGAAGAGGTGGTTGTTACGGCAGAACGTCCGCTCATCGAAGCGGATGTTACTTCAAAGGTTTCCACAGTAACTTACGAGGAAATCAAAAACATGCCCGTAGAAGACATGACTCGCGTGCTTGCGCTGCAATCGAACATTACCATTCTCACTAACACGCCGTATGCGAAAAGAGGGTACAACATTCGCGGAATTGAAGATATTCGTATGCGCGGTGGCAGAAACAACGAAGTAGGTCTGTTCGTTGATGGCATGAAAGTACAGAACCCGTTGTTTGGCGGTTTTGCCACACGAATCAACAACAACGCCATCAACCAGATGACTGTGTCTGCTGGCGGTTTTAGCCCGGAATATGGCAACGCATTGTCCGGTGTTATCAATTTAACGACGCGCGAGGGTGGGAATCGGCTGTCTGGTTTGTTGGAATACAGCTCATCCGTTCCTTTCGGAGTAAAAGCATTAGGTACGGAACAGGGCAGAGCTCGAAATTATCAGGATGTTCAATTTAGCATTAATGGCCCAGTGCCATTTGTCCGCAATCTATCTTTTTTCTTTTCCAGCGAAGTTTCCACCAAAGCGGGAAGCGTCTATAAATTTGACGACATTATCTGGAACGATCACCCATTGGTAAAAAACGGCACTCTGCCGACATCGAATGTTCTGTTTCAAGATTTCCTCGAAGACGGAAAGATGGACTCGATTTCACTGAAAGAAGTCCACAGCACAATCGTTCAAGATGTTTATGGCGCGGATCGCTGGATCAATCCCCTGGACATCTGGAAAGGCTGGCATGGCATGGGCTGGAACAATTCATTTGACTGGTTAGGTAAATTAACTTACCGCATTAACCCAACAATGAAATTGTCGCTCAGTGCTTCCCAGTACAATGCATTCAGCCAATATAACAATTTTAGTGCAGGATATTACTACCATCTTCCGGGGGAATGGTACAATATCGACGTGAGTCCTGTGGACACCAGAGAAAACATCGATCGTCTATTAGTTTGCGATGAGTGCGGCACAAAAACTGTGCTTCTTGGCGATCGCTATGACGAAAACGGAAATTTGGTGCGGGCTCACGATCCAACACCTAACGCTTGCCCTGTCTGTGGCAGTACCAATTTTCAAGTCTGGCAAAGAAATCGTTCCGGCATGGCGGCACGCAACGTGCAAATCCGCACGAGCAATCGTCTCAATTTGATCTGGAATCATACACTAAGCCCCTCTACTTTTTACACAGTGCGTTTTCAACGATTTTTTGAATCCAGACGCGTGCGGATTCTCAACGATCCGACCAAACCTTATGGCGATCTTTTAGGCATGAAAAATTATTTTGCTCCGGACTGGGAGAATGTGCTTCAAAAAGATCAGTACGCTTTTCGCAATACCTATGGCGTACGCGACCCGTGGGAAGGATATTTCCGGATGCGCTATGACAACAGCTATTTCTCCGGTGATTCCAGTTACACCTACGATTTCAGAATCGATTTTACCAGCCAGGTCAACAAGCATCATCAGATTAAATTTGGCGGTCAATATACGAAAATTCACCAATTTCGCCATGACGATCAGGGCACTACCGGGCCTACCGCTTATCCTACCATTTACAATTACTGGCCTGAAGAAGGCGCCTTGTACATCATGGACAAAATCGAATATGCCAGCGTCGTGATCAATGTCGGAGGCCGTTTGGACTATGCCTTCCCGGATACCGTCGCCATGTGGGAAAATCCGTTGGATCCGTTAGCTGAGCAAGATTTTACGCAACCCGGGCTGGAATATCGACCGTTTAAAAAAGGCGAACGCAAATGGAAAGTCAGCCCGCGAATTGGTATCGCTTATCCGATTACCGCCACCTCGGTCGTGCATTTCAATTTTGGACATTTTTATCAGCAGCCAAACTACCGCGATCTTTATCGCGCCTCAGGCGCTATTCGCCAGGTGAGTATGCAATTGGGCAACATAATCGGCAATCCGCTGTTGGAACCGGAAAAGTCGATCCAATACGAAATTGGTTACCAACATCAAATTGGTAACCTTTGGGGAATCAATGTGACTCTCTGGTCAAAAGAGACAACCAATCAGGTTGGCTCTATTCAAGTGCCGGCTTATTCTGATCCCCAACATCAGAATCCTTATACATATTCGGTTTTCATCAACAACAACTTTGGTTCCGCGCGCGGCATTGATCTGGCAATTCGTAAGCGGTACAGCCACTATTTTTCAGGAACAATTAACTACACCTGGTCTCAGGCGCGCGTCTTGCGGCCGACTTCGTGGGACGGATACTGGAACGATGACACCAAAAACACGATACCCAAACGCGAAACGAAGCCGAATTGGGATCAGCCGCACAATATTCGTGTTTATTTGAATTTCAGTGTTCCCAGGAACGCCGGCCCGATTCTTTTCGGCAAAAGGCTATTGTCAAGCGCTGGCCTAAGTGTTTTTTATCAGGGGGAAAGCGGGAGACCATACACTCCGACGTTAGGTGAAGCCGGCTACGTGGCGAAAGAAAACTCTGCTCGCTGGCCTTTCTTTCACCAAATCGACTTGCGGGCATACAAAAATTTCAAACTGTTTAGTTTGACCTATTCCGCTTACGTGCAAATTCGTAACCTTTTCGACAGGAAAAACGTGATGGACGGTTACACCAGAACCGGCTCAGCAACCGATCCTGGCGGTCAATACTCTGAATATAGCGCCACGCGAATGGATGGCATTTCCATTAACAATTTTGGACCGCGTAGATCTATTACTTTCGGTTTAAGAATGGAGCTCTAAATTTTGCTTTTATTAATTCGCTGAATTCACGTTCAATTTTTTAAACCGATAATAATATGGAGATCAAAAATGATACGTTTCAAGAACGAGAAAAAATATCTAATCATCCCAGTCCTGTTATTCCTTTTCTGGGCCATGACATTGCAGGCTCAGCAGAAGAAGAACAAAGAATTACTGGGCGATGTCGAAAATTTGACATTACAGAAACCCGCCAGCATCTTCGACCGGGGAATAGCATTTATGGATGCCGGCGAGATGCAGGTCAATGGTGTCGAAAACTACGGAATGATCGGGAGACGCGGCTTTCCATATTGTAAACATGGCTACTGGGGCGAAGTACGCTGGATTATTCCTTTTCTTGCCGTTCCACCGCAGCCCTGGGCAACAAATATTGTCACAGAAGATGGAAACGTCGTTGATCGCAGCCAATACTACAACGTGCTGGAAAGCATCACCTGCTATTTCTGCGAACCTGAACAAGACACGAATTATCCTGATTGGGAGGCGAAAGACGGATCGCGCACAACGCTCATGGGCGACGACACCTGGTCGGATAGACCCTTGATCGCCACGAGCACGAGACCAAATTCCTGGCCTCAAGGATATTGGGATAAAGATCCAATGTCAGCCACTTATGGGCAATTCATTGAAACGCCCGGTGAGCGTCATTGGCCCGGTTATTGGGCAATCGATCCCGACCCGGAGTCGCCAACTTTTGGCAAACCCATTGAAAACAAATTTGTTTCTGATAAAGACATTTTCTTTATCATGGACGACAAATGGAATGGAATTCGCCAGGGAGATGAAAACAATTTGGGTTATCCCATTGGCTTTGATATGGAAGTATCAGGCTATTGCTATTCAACAACTGCCTACAAAGATATCGTCTTCTTCAATTACAACTTGATCTATCGCAAAAAAGACGAAGTCGCCGTCGAAGACCCGACGCGTCAAGTTTACGATCAACCCATCGATAGTCTCTATTTTGGCTTTTTGATAGACCCGGATCTGCCGGGGCGCGATCCGTTGGGATACACGATGGATCCCTGGGCAGAAGATGACTATTGCCTTGCCGATACACAACGAAATATTTTCCTGATGTTTGACAAAGATGGCTATGATCGGGATGCAGATGATATTAACTCCGAAGGACCTGTTTCGGCTTATGCCATTGCCTTTTTAAAAACTCCTAAAGATATAGGTTTGACCGGATACCATTTCTTCACTCAGGAAGATTACGATGCTGCCAACCGCGGCATTGAGGTGGAAAATATCATGTATGCCATGGCAAGCGGCAATAAAGATCTGCTCACACCGCAAATGCAACAAAAATATTTTCATGGTGACGATCCGCAATTTGACGATCTGCAAAAAATGCGCGATATTCAGGAATCCGTCGCTCCGGGTAATCGCCCGGACCTGTGGTTTACGATGTCGTCGGGGCCTTTCTCCATTTCTCCGGGAGACACGCTGCCGCTGCATTTCTGTATTGTCGGCGGGAAGGATAACCCTGGCGCGCTTGACGCCGATGGCTTTCCGACAAATCCGTACGAGGTTCGTTTTGCCGATGTGATTTCTAATTTTGACAAAGCAATGGATTTGTACAATAACAAATTCCAGGGCACGGGTCCTCCTCGTACTCCGACACTGAATGCGGTGGGGACAAAAACCGTCGACGACGATGGTTTGCCCATTGTTTATACGGAAAACGGGAAAGTCACGCTGTACTGGGACGATATCGCTGAAAAATCCCGAGATATCCTCACCAAAAAACGCGATTTTGAAGGTTATAAAATCTATCGGGCCTACGTCGATAGGAAATTGGACTACGTGGACTGGGGCCAGGAAATATATGAAGTGACCGAAACCGGTGAAATCGGCGATATTCTTGCTTACGTTCCGGTTTTTCAATGCGACAAAATTGACGACTATTCAGGAATGGATCCGTATCAATACTGGTTTTACGTCGGGAATAATACGGGAATTGTCCATTCGTGGACAGACAATGACGTCGTCAATGGCGTCCGTTATCGCTACGCCATTACCGCTTACGATCACTGGTATGACGACCCCTATTTTTTTAATTGCAACGAAACTTCCAAAGGCAAATCGCCTCGCGACTTGAATGTGGTTGACGTTATTTCGGGAGTTCATCCGGCTGGCTACATTCCGGCGAACAGTGACACTGTTTTTCAACGAATCAAAGGAGTGGGCAACGGCGTCATTCAGATGGAGATCGTTGATGACAATGAAGTTCTCGGCCATAATTACACGTTATCTTTTACCGACACAAATGGCTTTCTTGAATACAATGTGTTCGACGAGGATGACGGCGTCTTCAAAGTCACCGGCAGCACCAACATCGTCAGCGATACCAGCGGAGTTATTCCGGAGCCGTTTCCGTTCTTTGACGGCGTTGGTCTGAAAATCATCAATTACGACCAAGTAGATATTCTGGAATCTGAAACCCGCTGGACTTCCGTGTCTGCCGATACGTCTGATTATCAGGTTGACATCATCACGGGGCTAAAAGCGATTCCGGCAAATTACGAAATCAGATTTATGGGTGAAAATTCCGACACCAACGCTGTGGGAACGATGCCGCTGCCGTTCCAAGTCTGGAATATCAGTACGGACCCGCCCACTCAAATCGATTTATTGTTTACACCGCCGCAGGAAAGCTATCCCAATGGCGGACAGGTGAGAATGTGGGAATATTTGACGCCAGGGTCTTCTGCCCGGACTTTCACCTGGGTGTTTTCCGTTTCGTGGAAACCGGACACAGTCATTTCCGGCACGGATACCACGATTGTGGACGAATGGGGCGTAGGAAATCCGCCGTCAATTGGCGACATTTTTACTTTTACTACAAAAAAGCCGTTTAAAGATGACCAATTCCGATTTCAAACTTACAAACCCAGCGCAAAGGTGATCCAGGACGACGATCTGGCGAACATCAAAGTTGTTCCCAATCCGTACGTTATCTCCTCTCGCACGGAGCTTTACACGGGAAGTTCGCAATGGAATTTGCACGAAGTACGTTTTACGCATTTGCCGCCAGAATGCACGATACGCATTTATACTTTAACCGGAGATTTGGTGCGGACTCTTGAACACACAAGTCCCACTTATGGCGAAGAACGCTGGGATCTTCTCTCCAAAGAAAATTTAGAGGTTTCCTTTGGCGTTTATATCTACGTTGTAAAAACGCCTTCAGGCAAAAAACGTATCGGAAAAATGGCAGTCGTCAAATAATTACAGCCATCAAATGGGAGATAAAAAAAGATGAAGAAATTCACAGTTTTATTGGTCATATTATTGCTAACCGTCTCCGCGTTTGCGCAGCAAGAGGTTAACAAAGTCGGCACAACGGCTGCCAATTTCTTGAAACTTGAGGTTGGCGCCCGTGCCGTCGCTTTGGCCGGCGCGTTTACGGCTCTTGCCAATGATGCCACCGCGCTGCATTGGAATCCGGCTGGGATTGCTTTTTCTAATCAAATGAAGGCAATTTACAGCAATACCAATCTTTACGCAGGCATTCGTCATCAATTTTTAGGCATTATTTTTCCGTTCTCTGCCAATTATTTCGGCGTATCATTCAATTATGTGGATATTGGCAAAATAGAACGAACAACGGAATTTGACCCCGAAGGCACCGGCTTGTTTTTTCAGAATTTCAGTATGGCGGTCGGGCTGAGTTATGCCCGCGTGTTGACTGATCGAATCACCTTTGGCGTCACCGCCCGTTGGGTGCATGAACAGATCTGGCAGGAAAAAGCAGACGGCGTCTCCGGAGATATCGGACTGATTTTCACACCGGGTTTGACTGGTTTGCGATTGGGAATGAGCATTACGAATTTTGGCCCAAGCATGGCGATGAATAGCGGGCCTCTGCAGACCTTTTATTACGCGCCGTTGCCGGATCAGCCGGGAACGGGAAACCGTAATTTAGAAGCTCAGTTGCAGGTCATGGATTATGCGCTGCCCATTAGTTTTCAGATGGGTGTCGCCTTTGATATCGCCGGCGCCGAGAGCGTTATTCTCCCGAACCCGAGCAACCGCGTCTCTTTCATTTTGGAAATCAACGATTCGTTCGACAACCCGATGCGCGCCAAATGGGCGATGGAATATGAGTGGCGTAAAATTCTGGCGCTGCGCATGGGTTACAAACAAAATTACGATCTGGGCGAGTTTACCTGGGGCGGCGGTCTGAAAATACCTTTCCGAAACATGGATTTGCGCTTCGACTACGCCATGGCGCAATACGGCGACTTAGGCAATGTCCATGTGACAACTTTACAGATCGGGTTTTGAATTTAATTCGAAAATTCAGAGCAGTGAGGAAACCAAACCCTTCTGGTAGGCGTATGCTTACAGAAGGGTTTGGCAAATTGGGAAACGACTCATAAGAAATGAGGAGCAAAAGCAAAATTATGAAAAAAATAACAATTCTCATGCCATTTTTGATTTTTATCATTGGCTGCGCTGGCGCGCTTCCGACGATGCACGAGCCGGTGGAAGGGAAAAATCTGATTATCGGTTCTATCATTTTCGAGAACAATGGTTATCAAAATCGCAACGACATTTATTTTGACAACATTGAGGTGGCAGTTATCGGCATTTACAAGGAAAATGGCAAAGAAAAAGTTTTTGGCAAATGGACGCGTACTGACAAAAACGGTTACTTCTTCATTCCCAATGTGCCGGACGGCCGCTACGGTCTCAAAGGGCTGCGTATCAACATGTCGGGGCAGGCGTTTTTGACTATTGTCAATGAATTTCGCACTCTTGTTGATAATTACAAAATATGGCCAAGCGAGAATATTGCATTTAGCGGAGAATTTTTTGACGTAAAGCCACAAAATCGGATTGTCAATTTAAAGCACAACTATTTTACTTTTTTCCAAAATCAAGAGATTAGATACGGCTCTTATGATAAAATCGACCGCTTTCAGGCATCCAACGGCGACGTCGTCAGCCGTCCGATGATTTTCAAATATTTCATTGATAGTTATCCCCAGAGCGGCTGGAATAAATATTTGCAAAAGGTTCTAAATACCTACCAATACTAAAAAAGCGAAGAAAAGCAAAATGAAGAAGCTATTTGTGACAAACGTTTGTTTGCTGCTGGTGCTGTTCAATAGCGCCGGTTGGGGTTCAGAAAATTCAACGACAACTCCTGCTGAAAAATTGCGTTTTTATGTCGATCAGGCCGCATTTAAAGGCGACGACGACGGCGTCAACGGCTATCTGGAAATTTATATTTCCATCCCTGCTTATCAATTTAAATATCAGCCCAAGGGGAAATCTTTTTTGGCAGCCTACGAAATTTCGATTTCTTTATTCGATGCAAATGAAAAATTAGCCGCTGAAAAAAAGTGGCAGGGATTCAATCAAATTGATTCTCTGAATCAAGCTGAAGGATTGACCACTTTAGATATCGCTGCATTTATGGTGCATCCGGCGACTTATCAGGCAAAAATTCACATTACCGATTTAAATTCACAAGCTTGCGGCGATGCGGCTATTCCCGTAACAATAAAAGCTTTCTCCGGCGATTCGCTCGCTTTGAGCGATGTCCAATTTGCGCGATCCATTAAAAAAACAACCGAGCGGAACAAATTTGTCAAAAACAAAATCGACGTCATTCCCAATCCGTCGCGGGCGTTCGGCATCGAATCGCCGTTTGTCTATTTTTACGGAGAAATTTACAACATCCCGCAAATGAACAACAAATCCACAAAGCTCACCAGAGCTTATTATTTAGTGGACAATCGCGGCGATACGGTGAAATCCGACATCAAGCAAATCTCCCCGCGAGGCAGTTCATCGGTTTGGGTGGGAAAAATCAATATTCTCGATCTCATCTCCGGGAGCTATGATTTGCATCTCATTGTCACCGATGCGGCCAGTAAAATGAGCGCACGCCAACAAGCGGATTTCTGGATCAACAATCCCTACAAAATGCTGACGTTCAAACAATACCGCAAAGAGGATATTGAAGAATTCAAAGCGCAAATTTACTACATCGTCGATGAAAACGAGCGCTCCTTTTTTGATCAATTAGCGACGCCGGCGAAAATCAATTATATCAATAATTTCTGGAAAAATATCGACCCGAAGTTTCGCAGCGAGCATTTGAAAAGATTTTACATTGCCAAAGAACGTTTCAGTTCCCCCACGCTTAAAGGCTGGAAGACCGATCGCGGCAGAGTTTACATCATGTACGGTCCGCCGGACGACGTCGATCGCCACCCCGCTAGTCTGTCAACGCGGGCGTACGAAATTTGGTACTACGAGCACATGCGCGGACAGTCGCTCGTCCAATTTGTATTCGTCGATTTAGGCATTCAGGGAAATTACCAACTCGTGCATTCCGATCTGCAAAATGGTGAACGTCAGGAAATTTACAATCCCAACTGGCGGGGTGAAATTCGTATTTCGCGATAATGTTTTTGTTTGATTGAAAAGTCATACTAAAAAGAAATTTTTTTCAAATAAACGGGCGCAATGCCCGTTTGTCTTTCCCCTGAAAATAAACTGAGGAAAAAATGGCGGCGAAAAGCAAATCTACGACGGCAAAAAATACGACTTTGTTGCAGAAAATATTGCTCATCGGTTTTGGTTTGCTCGTGATTTTAATAATTGAATTGCTATTGCAAGCGTTTGACGTCGCCGATCGCTTTTCCGAAGCAGACCCCTTTGTCGGATTCGAAAACGTTTATCCGCTGTTCGGTGAGAAGAAAGCGCCAAATGGGGAAAAAATCTATCGCACAAATTCCAATAAATTGTCATTTTTCAACGACCAGCAATTTTTCAAAGCAAAACCGGACAGCGTTTTTCGCATTTTTTGTTTCGGCGGCTCCACGACTTACGGCAGACCGTACCGCGCCGAAACTGCGTTTCCCCGTTGGCTGGAGATCAACCTCAATTTGGCGGATGCAACGCACCACTACGAAGTCATCAATTGCGGCGGAATTTCCTACGCCAGCTATCGCATCGTCAACCTGGTCAAAGAAGCTGCCAATTATCAACCTGATTTGTTCATCGTTTACAGCGGCCACAATGAATTTCTGGAAGCAAGAACGTACGAAAACATTTTAAAACAAGATGCGCGTCTCAAAAAGGTACGTGTTCTTCTTGACAAATTTCAAACCTACCGCTTGCTGCGCAAATCCGTCAATGCCATCAAACAAAAAATCAAACCGAAAAAAACAAAGCTGAAAGGTGAAGTCAGCGCCATACTCGACGCCAGCGCCGGGCTGGATCGTTACACCAGAGAAAGCATTCAAAAAAAACAAACAATTTCCCATTTTCGCTACAATCTGGAACGCATCATTCAACTCTCGCGCGAGCGCGCCATACCTCTGATTTTGTGTACCGTCGTCAGCAATGTCAAAGATTTCTCCCCGTTCAAATCAGAGCATAAATCAGACCTTTCCGCTGAACAAGTCAGAACTTGGGACAAATATTTTCAAAAGGGAATCCAATTTCAAGAACAGCGGAATTTTACAGAAGCGCTGACGAATTACTATGAAGATTTTTCCATTGACGATCAGTACGCAGAATTGGCTTTTCGCATTGCGCAGTGTTTGTACGCCACAAATCAATTTGAATTAGCTAAAAAATATTTTTTCCTCGCACAGGAATTGGACGTTTGTCCTTTGCGTGCACCCGCCGGAATCAACCAGGCGATTCGGAATTTGAGCGCCCAATATCAAATTCCGCTCGTCGATCTGGAACCGCTTTTTGCCGATGCACAAAATCATTCCATCCCCGGAAGCCGCTATTTCATCGATCACGTGCATCCGACAATTCGGGCGCAGCAGATGATCGCAGAAAAAATTGCCGAAACGCTGAAGCAAAAACAGCTCGTTCCCACGCAGAATCAGATTGATCAAAAAAAATTGCACAAAATTTATGCCGCTGAATTGCAAAAGCTGCCGACAAATTATTTTAAAGAAGGAATTTTGAACCTCGCCAAGGTGCTCGGCTGGGCAGGAAAAGAAAAAGAAAAATATGACATTTTGCGCCGCAACGCCGTTTCGCTGAAAAATAATTTCGAATATTATTACATGATCGGAAACAGCGCGGTGAAAAACGGCGAGCTCGACAAAGCCATTGGTTATTTCAAAAAAGCGATTGCACTGAATTCCGGTTTTTCCGAATCTTACACCAATTTAGGTTTTGCGCTGGAAAATTCCGGCTTTCCGGATGAAGCTATGAAAAATTATCAGAAAGCATTGGAATTAGACCCGGAAGACTATGTTTCGCAATCCAACATTGGGCGAATTTATTACATTCAAAACAAGCTGGAGGAAGCAAAAAAAGCTTACCAAGCAGCGATCAAACTGAAACCTGACTACCCGCACGCGCACGAAGGGTTGGGTGTCATCTATCACAAGCAAGGCAATTACAACCGAGCGCTTGAAGAATTCAAAAAGGCAATTTCCTATAATCCGAATTACGCCGAGGCCTACTATGATTTAGGGCTGGTGCTTTTTGAGCAATTTAAAACGGATTCCGCCATTGTCTATTTCAAAAAAGCCATTCAATGCCAGCCGGATTACGCCGACGCCTATTCCAGCCTCGGTGTTTGTTATTATCGGAAAAAGATGTTGAAGGAAGCAATTGAGAGTCTGGAAACTGCGGTTTCGTTGAATTCCAATCTTGCCAAAGCGCACAACAATCTCGCCGTCGCTTATCACAGCGCAGGAAAAATCGATCTCGCCTGGCAGCATATTCAACTGGCAAAAAATTTGGGTTACCAGATTCATCCTGAATTTGTCAAGCTGTTGCAAAAAGAGCGCGGAAAAATTAAGAGAAAGTAAGGGGGGGAATCGCTTTTCTCCGTGAACCGACCGCTACTTATTTTATTTCTTTGACATTTTTTGCTTGCATAATTAAAGATAAATTTTATTTTAGTATTTATTGCATCTCAAGTAATTAGCAACAGAAAACGCGAGTAACAGTGAGGAGACGCCAATGTCTGGAATTTTGGATGCTGTTTATGCTTTCATGGATTCATTTGTAAAATTCATGTGGGGCAACTGGATGATTGCACTGTTGGTAGGCACGGGCATTTTGCTCAGTTTGATGACGCGGTTTATTCAGTTCAGAAAATTTTTCCTTTCGCTGAAATATCTTTTTCAGGGCGGCAAAAAAAGCAAAGTTCTTAAAGACACTGAAGGCGATATTTCGCCTTTTGCCGCGCTAATGACCGCCTTAGCCGCCACAGTGGGAAACGGGAATATTGCCGGCGTCGCCGCGGCGATTGCCACCGGCGGTCCCGGGGCGCCATTGTGGATGTGGGTGTCGGGATTGTTTGGCATGGCAACGAAATATGCGGAGTGCTTTCTTGGCGTCAAATACCGCAAAGTTGCAAAAGACGGTTCTATGGCAGGCGGCCCCATGTACTACATCCGTTACGGCATTAAAAAGAAGCAATTTGCTAAATTTTTGGGTATGTTATTCGCAGTCGGGGGTGGGATGACTGCTCTCTTCGGGACAGGAAATATGATGCAGTCCAATTCCATGGCGCTGGCAATGAAACAGCAGTTTGGCGTCCCCACTTTAATCAGTGCCATCGTAATCACTGTTTTAGTCGGAATTGTTATTTTGGGCGGCATCAAAAGAATCGGCGCCGTGGCAGAAAAGTTAGTTCCGGCGATGATCATTTTCTACCTTGCCGGCGCACTGGCAATTTTAATTGCGAGATTCACTCAAATTGACGATGCTTTTGTACTCATTTTCAAATCCGCATTTTCCCTGCAAGCCGCCGGAGGCGCGCTCATCGGCACCTCGGTGCAAAAAGCGATCAGTTTGGGCGTGCGGCGCGGCGTGCTTTCCAACGAAGCGGGTCTTGGCTCCGCTGCCATTGCTCAGAGCGCAGCAAAATCGCCGGACCCGACGTTCAACGGACTTCTCGGCATGACCGGCGTTTTCATCGACACCATTCTGGTCAACACGCTGACGACTCTGACCATTGTTGTTACTGGTGTGTGGAAACTGACACCAGCGTGCGGCGTCGCATTAGTAAAGGAAGGACAAAAATTAACGCCTGATGTTATTAATAATCTCCATCCGCAAGTAATAGATATGGCGCATAAAATCGGCTATGATATTTCTGCCGGAGGCCTCTCCAGTACTGCACTCACTGTGGAAGCGTTTAATTCAGTCATTCCGTTCGGCGGCATCATCATCGCTATCGGCTCGCTGATTTTCGGCTACACCACGCTTTTGGGCTGGGCCTATTATGGTGAGCAATGTTTCGGGTACATCTGGGGTGTGAAATCTGACAAGATTTATCGTACAATTTTCATTGGTTTGCTATTTTTTGGTGCTTTGCTCACTGGTCATTACATGGACATCATTTGGAATCTGGGAGACAGCTTCAATGCAATTATGGCAATTCCAAACCTGATAGGATTACTATTTTTATCGGGTATTGTATCTAAAATTACCAAGGAAACTTTTAGCAAAAGCTAAATTTATGAATTGACCGCTATAAAAAACTGTTGAAGTAGTTTCATGTTTTGGGGTTTGATGGCATAACATCCGAACTATTAATTCGGTTGTTATGTCATTAAGCAACCAAGATCCAAAAAACCGTTTCAATAGTTTGCAACATACTTTTTATGACTTTAATTTAGAATTTTGGGATAAAGTTACTTATCATTATCTGCGGAAATAATCTTTATTGCGCATATAGATTCTTCAGAAAACATTTTTAAATCATCTGAAATCAAACCAAGCTTCAATGAAATTAAATTACAGGTTATGCAAAGAATGGCAAATGGTCCACAATTATCAATTGTTACAAAATAAATTTGACTATCGCCAGAATTTTTTACCAGCCAAAAATTCAAATAGGCCTTCTGTTGAAGATTGCCCAATCGTTTAAAGGAAATTCAGTATGAAAAAAAATTTCTTTCTTGCTATTAGCATCTTATTTCTTGCCCTTGTTATCAATATTAATGTCTTGATTGCTGAAAATCACCCGGAAGGGAAATTAGATGTATTTGTAACTTTCATAGTCACCGTTCCGGAAAATACTCCTGAAAGTGATACTGTTTTTATCGCCGGAACCATGAATAATTGGGACCCCGGATCAGGAGAAGGCTCTTCCTCCGATGATTTACCCATGACAAAAATTTCAGCCAATCAATGGCAATTGACGCTTTCGTTATCACCGAATAATACTTATGAATACAAATACACTCGAGGCAGTTGGAATAGCGTGGAAAAAGACGAACAGGGCAACGAAATTGACAATCGTGAAGTTCATGTACCGTTTTACGCCATCACGATTAATGATACCGTTTCCACCTGGCGGGATGTATTAAATCCGGTGACTCCGGAAAATGTCGATCCGGTCGTTACAATTTACAATGATTCCCCGCAAACTTCCATAGCAATCACCTGGGCTTCTGCAGCAAAAGGCACGAACACCGTTCGTTATGGGATTAACGACATTAGCGAGAATCAACTTGTCGTGGAAGAAAGTCGGGATATGGTCACAAAAAACGACAGCTTGATTCACGTCGCCCGTTTGACTGATCTGCAACCCAACACAACATATTTTTATCAAGTAGAAACTCAGGGAATTTATCAAAGCGATACGTTGAGTTTCACCACGGCGCCGCCGCAGGATAGCTCATTTATGTTCATTGCCTTTGGCGACAACCAGCCTGCGGTCAATACTACAATTTTAAATAACATTATCCGGGAACATCCGACGTTTGTGCTTCATACCGGTGATCTGGTGCAAGACGGCACCCAGCTCAATCAATGGTTTGATGTCTTGCATGACCATCAAAATCTCACAAGTACCACGCCAATGATGGTTATTTATGGTAATCACGAGGAAAATTCACCCTATTTGACAAGTTTTTTCACATTTCCCGACAACAGTTCTTCCGATAGCTACCAGGGGCATTGGTATTCTTTTGACTATAACAACGTTCATATTATTGGCTTGGATATTTACCAGGATTTTAAAGCAGGAAGTGAGCAACAAGATTGGTTGCTAAATGACCTTCAATCCATTGGCGAGGAGATTTCTTACACTATCGTATTCTTCCATGAACCGCCTTACAGCTCCGGTAAGCATGGCGGCAATCTTGAAGTGCAACAATACTTGCTCCCCATCTTTGAGGAGTACGGTGTCGATCTGATTTTTTGCGGACACAACCATCTTTACGAACGAAGTATCATTAATGGAATACCATACATTACCACCGGCGGAGCAGGAGCCACTCTTTACGACTACTATCCGGGGATTAATCCTTTTTCTGTATATGTCGAAAAAGTATTTCACTATTGCAAAATTTACGTCACCCGGGATAACCTGTGGGTCGAAATGATTCGTCAAAACGGCAGCGTAGGAGATGTGCATTATTCCATGCAAACGGACGGGAACGACAAAGACTGGCATTCATGGAAAATTGCTCCGATAGAAGACACAGACAATCTCCAGACAGATCCCGAACTGAAATTGGAACGTTTTTTCATTACACAGGATGCCAATTATTTTTACTTCGGATTCGACGCTCCTGCCCGGACAAAGGGAATTTCCTACGGAATGTATATCGACACCGACAATATACCGGGATCAGGAGGAACGACCGACCGCTGGGGCAAGGCAATTACCGCTGTTTCCCGTCATCTGCCGGAAATTGAAATTTACGCCTATCACAAAAATGACGATACCTGGTCAAGCAGCAGCCCCAAATTCTATCACTGGGATCAGGCTAACTCGCAATGGATAAGTGCTTCCGGCGGCATGGGCAGTCTGCCCACAGGCGGAATTTTTTCCATCGACAGCACCAATCGCTTTTTTGAATTAGCAATCCCTAAAACTGCGCCCGGTTTTAACGGCACAGATAGTTTTTTTGTGGAACTATTCACGGTGGGCGAAACCAGCGGCGCCGGCGCATCGGAATCAATTCCTTCAGATTCTTCCATTCAATTTACAGCAGAAAATAAATCCACTGCCATAACTGTTTTGACCAATTTTTATGGTTTCAATATGAGCAACGAGGAAAAACCTGATTCCAACACAATTTGCATTGACGGGGATCCGTCGGACTGGTTGTCAATGGGTATCGAGCCGTTAGCAGTTGACACGGATAGTGCCCAGCTCAATCCAGAATATCAGTTAGACTCGCTCTATGTTTACATGGATAGCGTCAATGTTTATTTCGGGTTCCGGACGCCCTGCCAGAACATTGGCTTGCATTTTGGGATTTACATTGACACGGACAATATCGTCGGGTCGGGCGGAACTTATGACAAATGGACATGTGACGTCACTGCCGTACCACGACATCTTCCGGACATTTCAATTTATGCGTATCACAAAGATACCGGAGGGTGGTCGGGAAGCAGTCCCAAATATTACACTTGGAACAGCGGAAGTTGGGTGCAACACACCGGAGGATATGGCTCGTTACCCACCGGCGGCGAATTTGCCCATAGCGCGGATAAGGATTTCGTGGAAATCAAAATTCCTCGCACGTCACCCGGGTTTCATGGCGTGAATAATTTTTACATTTCTTTGTTTAATTTTGGCAGCGCAAAAAAGGTTTGTGAAACAGTACCATCAGACCCGGCCGTCCGATTCAATGGTGAAAATAAGACAACTTCCGTGCAACTTTCTCAATTTGCATTTTTTCAGACGGAACCAGTATCGGTTAAGCAAGACAACACCGGACAGGTAATCGTGGGGTTTGATTTGAAGCAGAATTTTCCGAATCCGTTTAATTTGAACACAACAATTTCCTATCACGTATCCAAACCAGCACATGTCAAATTAGTAATCTATAACATTTCCGGCCAAATTGTCAAGACGCTGGTGGATGCGCAACAACGTGCGGGACATTACTCCGTTCAGTGGGATGCTAATACAGCAGCTTCAGGTTTATATTTCTACCATATCAGCGCTGGTGAATATTCAGCGACAAAAAAATGTTTGATTTTAAAATAAAATTGTCTTGATTCATCGTGCGCATTAATCACTTCAACGTAAATCGCCAGATGCAATAATAATCTTCATTCGTAATTTCTGGCGGACAACTGACCGCCTCGGTCTCGAATCGTTCATCAATTGTTTTGGCGAACAATCCGTACTCCACAATGCCAACGGATTTGCACGGAAAATCGGGCAGTTTTTTGCGGCGCCGCGCTGCCTGCACGCGGCAGGTGCGTACGCGATATTCCAGTACATTTCCATCGATGAAAATTTCATCTTCATTCAATTTCGAGTACAAACGAAATTTCAAAGCGCGCGCCAGTCCTGAAATTCCTGAATTCGGCGGCAGCCCCAAAAAATCAATCAGTCGTTTTGCTTCAACGACAGTAAATTTTCGCCAACTCTCCCGATCGCGGTCGATGGCCTCTTCCAGACCGAATTTTTCCTCTACCGAAAGAAACCAGCAGCCATCGTGAGCGAGCCAGTTTTTAGCGTAAATGTTCAATAGTTGAAAAAGCTCATCCTTTGACAGGTCTTCGATTCTGTCAGCTTGAGTCATTCGGTTCCCTTTCGTGATTTTGTAAAAGCAGCCAAGGTGTAGTACAGCTTAAAGGTGTGCCACACCTACGCGAATTTTGCTCAGATTCCTCTCCGATATTTCCCGCCAACTTCGTACAACACATGCGTAATTTGTCCCAGAGATGCGCGCTCGACAGTATTGAGCAGTTCCTCAAAAACATTCCCGTTCGCCAGCGCTGTTTCGCGCAGTCGTTCCAGCGCCTCTTTTGCTCCGGACTGATTTTCTGACTGGAACGATGTCAAATTTTCAAGAATTCCTTGCTTTTCCTGATCGCTGGCGCGGGTAATATTCATATTGTCGTACGGCGTCTCCCCTGTCTCACGCACGAATTTATTCACGCCTATAATCGGATATTCGCCGGACTGCTTCAAATCCTCATAATAGAGAGACTCTTCCTGGATTTTCGAGCGTTGGTATTGCTTTTCCATCGCTCCAAGCACGCCACCGCGTCGTGAAATACGATGAAATTCATTCAATATCGCCTCTTCCACCAAATCGGTAAGCTGTTCAATGATAAAAGATCCTTGATTGGGATTTTCGTTTTTCACCATTCCCATCTCATTGGCAAGAATCATCTGAATCGCTACTGAGCGGCGCACTGATTCCTCAGTCGGCGTAGTGATCGCTTCGTCATAGGAGTTGGTGTGCAAAGAATTGCAATTATCGTAATAAGCCATCAAGGCTTGTAGCGTCGTGCGGATGTCGTTTAATTCAATTTCCTGTGCGTGTAGAGACCGACCGGATGTTTGAATGTGGTATTTTAACTTTTGACTCCGCTCATTTCCGCCATACAAATCTCTGATGGCAATAGCCCAGATTCGCCGGGCAACGCGTCCGATGACGGCATATTCCGGTTCCATTCCATTGCTGAAAAAGAAGGACAAATTCGGCGCAAACTGATCGATTTTTAAACCGCGATTTAAAAAATACTCCACATAAGTAAAGCCATTCGCCAGGGTAAAAGCCAACTGCGTGATCGGATTGGCGCCGGCTTCAGCGATGTGATAGCCGCTGATACTGATTGAATAATAATTTCGAATATCATTTTTAGAAAAATATTCCTGCACATCGCCAATCAATTTCATGGCAAAATCGACGGAAAAAATGCAGGTGTTCTGCCCCTGGTCTTCTTTCAAAATGTCTGCCTGAACAGTGCCGCGCAATTTGCGGAATGTTTCAATTTTTAATTTTTCTTTTTCTTCAGAGGACAATTTTCTGCCTTGCGCTTCTGCTTTTTTCAATTCCCGGCGAAACGCAACCATGAAATACATCGCCAACATAATTGGCGCCGGGGCATTGATGGTCATGGACACTGAAGTCAACGCATCGGTTTGATCGAAGCCTTCCAGCAGTTGATCCATGTCATCGATGGTACAAATGCTTACGCCGCTTTCACCGATTTTGCCGTAAATGTCCGGTTCCGTCGCCGGATCTTCGCCGTAGAGCGTGATGCCGTCGAACGCCACGGAAAGCCGTTTGGCGCGGTCATCTCTGGTCAAATAATGAAAACGCTTGTTCGTTCTTTTTGCGCTGCCTTCACCAGCAAATTGGCGTCGCGGATCCTCTCCGGTGCGGCGAAAGGGATAAACAGCACCGGTGTAAGGAAAACAGCCCGGCAAATTTTCTTTGTAATAAAATTTGAGCAACTCTTCCCAATCGGAAAAATTCGGCAGCGTTACTTTCGGGATATTCAAGCCGGAAAGCGAGCGATTGAATAAATCCACTTCAATTTCCCGATGCCGCACTCTGTAGCGAAATTTTTTCTGCTGATAGCGCTCTTTCAATTCAAGCCAATTTTCCAGAAAATCTTTTGACTGCTGGGACAATTTTTTCCAAAGCTCATCAAATTTTTGGTGTAGCGTTTCTTTTATGGCTGCATCTTCGATCAAATCCATGCTTTTTTTCAAACTGTAACATTTACCGGCAAGCTCCGATTCCTGCCTGGCGCGCTCGTGATATTTACGCACGGTGTCGGCAATTTCCGTCAAATAATTCACGCGTCGGCTGTGGATGAGGCCGTACTCGAACTCCAATTTTGTCGGTAAAATTTTCAGCAGATTTTCTTTTATCTGATATTTTTTCTTATTTTGCTTCAAAATTAAATCAAGCAAATCTTTAAAAAGACGGTTGACGCCGTGATTGTTGAATTGGTTACTGCTGGTTCCGTAAACCGGCAAATCGAGTTCAAACAGAGATTCGCGATGCGACACTTTCACGCCATGATTGCGAATGTAATTGATCATCACTTCGCGCATGGCGTCTTCAGAGCCCGGCTTTTCAAATTTGTTGATCACAATGTAGTTGGCAATTTCCAGCATGTCGATTTTATCCAACTGCGACGGGGCGCCGTACTCCGAAGTCATCACATAAGCGGAAAAATCACTCACATCCACCGCCTGACTGTCGCCCTGACCAATGCCGCTGGTTTCCACAAAGATGACGTCAAAGCCACAGCTTTTGAGCACGGCGATGGCGTCGGTGAGCGCGAGACTGATTTCACTGGCAGACTCCCGTGTGGCAAAGCTGCGAAAATAAACGCGATCGTCATAAATGTTGTTGTAGCGAATGCGGTCGCCTAACAGCGCGCCGCCGGAAATTCGCTTTGACGGGTCCACAGTCAGAATTCCGATGGTCATGTCCGGCACAATTTTCAGGAAACGATTCACCAGTTCGTCGATGAGCGAGCTTTTGCCGCTGCCGCCAGTACCGGTAACGCCGAGCACTACAGATTTTCCTTTGTCGTGCTGCTGCAATTTTTCTAAAATTGGCGTCGTGATTTGTTTTTCGCCGATGTGATCCTCAAAAAATGAAATCTGCTGCGCAATCGTCAAATGATTTTTAGGTGAATTTCCCTCAATTACTTTTTCGCCAATGAATTTGCCGAACAACTGCTTTTCCGCTGATTTTCGTTTGTGAATGCGTTTGATGATGTCGTCAGCAATACCGTCGATGCCCAATTTTTGTCCGTCGAGCGCATGGTACAATCGTTCCACGCCGTAGGTTTCCAGGGCTTCAATTTCCGACGGCAAAATCACGCCGCCGCCGCCGCCGAAGACCATAATTCTTTCCGCGTGCGATTCTTTGAGTTTGTCCACCATGTAGCGGAAAAATTCATTGTGTCCGCCCTGATAAGAACTGACAAGTATGGCGTCGGCATCTTCCTGAATGGCAGTAGTAACTACTTCACGCACCGAGCGATTATGACCTAAATGGATGACTTCCGCGCCGCGTTTTTGCATCAATTTTCTGAAAATATTTATGGAAACGTCATGCCCGTCGAATAACGCCGCTGCTGTGATGACTCTTATGTGGTTCAATTCTCCTCCTTAAAAGATATATTTTCTTTTCACGCTAATTTACCCTTTCAAAGGTCTCGAACATTTGAAAGGACTTGATAAATCTAATCTCTCAACATATTTGCAGAAATCACAATTCGCATAATTTCATTGGTGCCCTCGTAAATTTCCGTAATTTTGGCATCCCTGAGATAACGTTCCACAGGGAAATCTTTGATGAAACCGTAGCCACCGTGAATTTGTATTGCTTTGTTGGCACAAAAAGATGCTGTCTCCGAAGCTTTTAACTTTGCCATTGCCGCCTCTTTTGAGTAGCGCAGGCCTTTATCTTTCATCACAGATCCCCGATAGGTCAAAAGCCAGGCTGCTTCATATTCAGTTGTCATATTGGCAATCATCCACTGAATCGCCTGAAATTTAGCAATGGGCTGGCCAAATTGCTGACGCTCTTTAGCGTAAGCAACCGAATCCTCAATTGCCGCCTTGGCAATCCCCAGCGCTTGTGACGCTATTCCCAGTCTGCCGCCATCCAGCGTGATCATGGCTATTTTAAAACCTTTATTGAGCTCGCCGAGCAAATTTTCTTTGGGAATGGCGCAATCTTCGAAAATCAATTCCGCTGTCGTCGATGCGCGGATGCCTAATTTATTTTCTAATTTCCCCACGCGAAATCCGGGAGTGCCCTTTTCCACGATAAAAGCACTGATGCCGTGGTGTTTTTGTTCCATGTCAGTGGAAGCAAAGACCACTGCTACATCCGCATTCGCGCCATTGGTGATGAAGTGTTTTGTACCATTAAGCACCCATTTATCGCCCTCTAATTTCGCTGTTGTTTTTACCGCGCCTGCATCGGATCCCGCACCTGGTTCAGTCAGCGCATGGCAACCGATCTTTTTCCCGGAACACATGTCAGGCAGATATTTCTTTTTCTGTTCTTCAGTGCCAAAACGAAAAATGGGATCCACTGCCAGAGACGAATGCGCAGAGACAATTACTCCTGTCGATGCGCAATACTGAGAAATTGCTTCCACAGCCAGCATGTAAGAAACGTAATCCATCCCGGCGCCGCCGTACTCCTCAGGATAAGCAATGCCCATTATCCCCAATTCGCCCAATTGTTGTACAATATTTTCCGGATATATCTCCTTATCCTCATTTTCAGAAGCCACAGGCGCAATTTCTTCCTTGGCAAATTTGGATACCATTTCTCGGAGCATTTTTTGCTCTTCGGTCAACAAATAATCCATTTTTCCTCCTCATGGTTTATCTTTAAAGTCAAAAAATGACTTAATAAATTCTGGTTTTTCTTCGATGCGAAGGTTGCGGTCTATTCAATTTTAATTTTGGTATTCTATAATAAAAAATGTTCTGACAATTTCCCGTATCTCGTTCTTTTGAAACTCAGCTTTTGCACCAGACTCTTCTAAGTCCCGAAAGGACGAGATAGTGGCTAATGTAGATTTAATCAGTCTTCATTTTACCAAAGAATAAAGTCGGTTCTAATTCCGAAATAGCCTGATATCCTCCTCGCTTTTATTAAAATTCGTTCAACATTTGGCGGATAACAGAGAAATTCACAAAAATTTCGTGAGTAAAATTACCAAAAAAAACGCTGTTACCAAAAATTAAGAAAAAATTAAAAATCCAGCGGGTGCCAGCACGGACGAAACAGGTGAATCGGTAATGAATTGATTAATTTTTATAATTAAATTCGTGACTGGCGCCCCGCCAGGGTTAAAATTTGCTCGTCTCACTCAAATTTCATGAGCACGCCATGCGTTATTTTTTAGTCAGATGGCATACAACACAATTTTGTGCTTCAATATGAGGAGCGACCTGGTGAATGACTTCCTGGTTATGGCATCTTTCGCAGATCCGAATGTTTGTTGTTTTAGTTTCGGTTCCTTCATGGCAGATGTCACAATTATCAATGGAAATTCCATGATGAGTTTCCTTGAAATCTACAACCTGAAGCCCTGCAGCCTCTCCGTTATCATGGCATTTTTTACAATTTGCCACAGCCGGAGTAACCATAGAAACAGGGTAGGTCGCAACAGAAGTGCTGTAATCATTCAGCCCCGGACTATCGTGGCAATTAGTACATTCGTTATTAAGCGCCGCTTCGGTCTTATGATGCGGAGTCTCTGTATGACATTTCATACAGTCCCTTTGCAGAACAACCCCCATTTGTCCGGGAGTGGTTGAGACACTATGACAGGTGACACACTGCCCGGATTGAGCAATTTGCGTTTCATGATGGGTATCGGCGAGAGAGGTGCCATGACAATCCTGACAGACTTGCTTGGTCAAGCTTGAGTATTCCACATCCAAAAGACCAACATCCTGTGCAACCGGAGCTTGTTGAGCGTTAGCCGTAGAGAGAAAAAAGATAAATGTGATGAAGAGTACTGCTGATAATGCTTGATTGGCCTTTTTGATCATACGATCCTCCTCTTTAAATTAGAGTTTGTTAAAAAATAATTCACCTGTTTTTTAGACCCCTCTTCCGATTTATAATGAAGTTTTTAGGGATGCCAATTGGGTTTTCTCTTTTCCAAAAATGCGTGCATGCCTTCCTGTGCTTCGTCGGAAATTCTCATTTTTGCAATCAAATCCGCTGTGTAGTGATAAGCTGTTTGCAAATCCATTTCCTGAACTTCGAAAAATAATTTTTTACAAATAGCAATGGCTTGGGGACCGCAGACCAGCAATTCTCGGGCTTTCTCCTGCGCAAAATCGAGCAGCTTTTCATGTTCAACAACATAATTGATCAAATTAATCTTTAGCGCCTTGTCCGGGCCAAAACGCATTCCTGAAATGAATAATTCTTTTAGCGCTCCTTCGCCGACCTTTTTGAACAGATACGGAGAAATGCAGGAAGGAACCAGTCCGATTTTGACTTCAGACAGACTGAATTTCGCCCGTTCAGAAGCAATGACGATGTCTGACGCGGCGACAAATCCCATACCGCCTCCGACAGCAGCGCCGTTTATGGCAGCAATCACTGGCTTGGGACAGGTGTAAATCAAATAAAACACTTGAGAAATAAGCTCAGAATCCTGCAAATTTTCTTCGTAAGTATAATTGATGATCTCTTTCATCCAATTCAAATCAGCGCCGGCTGAAAAAGATTTTCCCTCTCCGGTAAAAATGACCACGCGCACCTCGTCCGATCCTGCGATCCATTCCAGAATTTCCGACAATTCTTTCAGCATGGTCGAGTTAAAGGCATTGTGCACATCAGGCCTGTTCAGCCAAATGGTGATTGCTTTATTTTCGATATGATAACGAATGGTCTGAAATTTTTTTTGCATAAAAGCCTCAAAATTTATGTTTTTGCTTGTTCAGACTAGCTTTGAACATCCCCCTAAATCCCCCTTCAAAGGGGGACTTTTAGAGTTCCCCCCTTTGAAGGGGGGACAGGGGGGATGTCTAGATTGAAAAAACTATTTTCGAAAATAACTGGGTTCTAATTTTTCAAACATCATAACACCCAATTCTTCTGGAAATGACCAATCGTAAAATTTCAGAGGTTCCTTCGCCGATTTCCAGCAAGCGCTGGTCGCGATAAAATCGCTCGATATCGTACTCTTTCATCAAACCGTAGCCGCCGTGAATTTGAAGCGCCTGATTGACACAGCGATGCGCCACTTCTGAGCAGTACAATTTTGCCATGGACGCTAATTTTTTGTATTCGTCCCGTTTTTGATCGCACAGCCACGCGGCGCGGTAGAGAAGATAGCGCGCGGCTTCGATTTCCGTTGCCATATCAGCTAATTTGAAAGCATTGGCTTGAAACGTGGAGATTGCTTTTCCGAATTGTTTTCGTTCTTTGGCGTATTTCAGCGCTAATTCATAGGCGCCCTGAGCACACCCAAGTCCCATCGCTGCGATAGAAAGCCTGCCGCGATCCAGCGTGTCCAGCATTTGACGAAACCCCTCGCCTTTTTTGCCAAGCATGCTTTCTTCCGGCACAAGGCAGTCTTCGAAAAACAACTCCGAGGTAATAGACGAGCGCCACATCATTTTTTCATGCATCGTTTTTGCCGTGAAACCGGGCGTGCCTTGTTCGACCAGAAAGCAAGTGTATTCTTTTTTCCCATCGGGACGGGTGCCGGTCACTGCCTGCACCGTCACTCCCAGCGAGGCTTCTCCTGAACCGTTGGTGATAAATATTTTCGAACCATTAATGCGCCAGCCGTCCTTTTCCTTTTTGGCGACAGTCTTTGTCCCGCCAGCATCAGAACCTGCATTGGGTTCCGTAAGGCCAAACGCCCAGACCTTTTCTCCGGTAGTGAGCTGAGGCAAATATTTTCTTTTTTGATCTTCATTTCCAAAAATATAAATAGGCCCGATGCCCAACGAATTATGAGCCGCCACCGTAGCCGCCTGAGAACCATCGACTCGTGCTAATTCTTCTACAGCGATAATGTAAGGAATATATCCAAAGCCGTTCCCGCCATATTCTTCAGGAATGCAAAACCCAAATAATCCCAACTCGCCCAATTGACGCGTGATTTCCGGCGAAAACTCCTCTGCGTCGTCCAATTCTTTTGCCTTTGGTCTGATCACTTGCTCGGCGAACTCACGTACCGTATCGCGAATCATGTTCGCTTCTTCGGGAAGGTCAAAATTTAGCGACATGGATTCCTCCCATGATAGGTTTTAAAATAAAAAAGTCAGAATTAAAATTAGTTTCCAGAACCCCACTCAATTTTTAGTGTCCACTAACTAATAACAAACAACGGCTGATCTAACTTCACCTCCTGGCCGTCCTGGACCAGAATTTTTTTGACTACTCCACTATTTGAATTTTCCGTGCCTTGAAAAATGATGTGATTGAACGTCTTCATTACTTCAATTAAGCCCAGAACTTTTCCTTTTTCAATTTGCTGACCTTCTTCCACATAAGGCGCGGCGTCAGGAGAAGGTCTACGATAAAAAATACCCGTGGTAAATGCGCGCACCACAAAACCGTTTTCTGCAAATTCATCATTGCTCTCAATTTTTTCAGCGCCCGAAATCTGCCGGACGATCTCCGTCTGTTCCGCTGTCAGTCGAAATAGTTCATCGCGATAGCCGACGTTGACAATTCGATCCGGAGATTCGCTGTAACTCACAATTCCACTCACATTTTCCGGCAAATAGATAAAAAAACTCGTATTCAATACAGTCAGTTTGCCGATCATTGCGCCGCCGGTGACAAAAGTTTTTTCTCGCGGCATTTCAGAATAAAATCCAACCGCAGGAGATAAAATTCGAATTTGGGAATCTTCTTTTTCAATCAGAGCAATCATCTCTTCCTCTTCGACTTTGGTTGCTGTCAGAGATTTTGGTTTCGTCAATAAAGTGCTTTAATATCATGCATCGACCAGATGCGCGGATTTTTCACGCGACGATAGCCAATACTTTGATAGCTCATGTCAATCATCGTTTCCAAATAAGGCCGCAATTCGTGAAGCAGAATAATTTCGTCTGTATCCAACTGTCGCGCCGATAAAATTGGATCCATATCTTTCGTGATTCGCTGCTCAACTCCTTCCATCCCTCGCTTAATTGCTTCGTATTCTTCCTTATTCGTAAAAATAATATTAAAATCATCGTCCAATTTCGTGCGATAAGCACCAATCGCCAGAGTTCTGCCTTCCATTACAGCCAGCCTCGTCAACGGCGTGGAAAATTGTACAATCGGCTCGTAGGGTCTGCCGTTCATTGCATAGTAGCCAGCGCCAGAAGCTTTGCGCAGCAGCACGGTAATCACTGGATTAGTGGAAGTGGAAATGGAATACAAAAGATCGGAACCGTAACCCAACAATCCCATTTTTTCCGCTTCGAGTCCGATGTCAAATCCCGCCACGTCCTGCAGCCAGATAAGCGGGATTCCATCGTCGTTACAGGCGCGCACGAAGCTGGTCATTTTAGCGATGCCGTCGCGATAGAGAATTCCGCCGGGACGGCGTGTACTGCGATGCACCGGGTGATCCGTGAGAAAAGCGTTGTTAGCAATAATTCCCACATAATTTCCATTGATTCTGCCGACGCCGCAGATGATTTCCTTCCCTTTATGAGGGAAAAGCTCCCAGAACAAGCTATGATCCAGAATACGGGCAATGATCTGACGCATGTCATAGGTCACGCGATGGTCAGGAGGCAAAATTCCAGGAATTTCATCTGATGAAAAATGAGGAGGCGCTGGTTCCTGTCCGTAGCGATAATAGTCATTCGCCGGAGTCGGCAACTTTGCAATTTCAGAACGAATTTTTTTCAATGCTGCCCGATCATCGGGCACGCGAAAATCCGCGCAATTGGAAAGATGCACATGGATATCCGGGCCGCCGATGTCCAGCGACGTGATTTTTTGACTTTTGCCCCCCTTTACCAATGCGGCACCGGCGATCACCATGTAGGCTTGTTCAGTCATGTAAACCACATCGCTGATGATTGGCATGTATCCGCCGCCGGCAATGCAATCTCCGAAAACACCGGCAATTTGCGGTACTTGCTGGGCGCTGAGCAAAGCATTCATTTTGAAAATATACCCGGCACCGGTTTTCCCGGGGAATGTTTTCGCCTGTTCCGGCAAAAAGAGCCCGCTGCAATCGATCAAATAGACCACGGGTATCCGCAGCCGCAGTGCTATTTCCTGCGCCCGTTCAATTTTCTCCGGCGTCAAAGGCCACCAGGCGCCGGAAGCAACTGTGTTATCATTGGCAATCACAACCGTGTATCTGCCTTCAATTTTCACGAATGCGGTGATTACACCTGCCGCGGGCGAGGTGCGATTTGTCTTTCCGTCAAAAAATTCAATGCCATAGTTGACAAAAGTGCCGATGGGGAAAACTTTGCTGCCCTCATCTTTCAAAGCTTCGATGCGCTCCCACGTGGTTAACTTGCCTTTTCTGTGAACTCGCTCCACATAGGTTTTCCCCCAACCAGCGCGAATTTCCTCCCTCGCCTTTAAATATCTCTCATTGAGATTTTCATTCTCTTTCAGATTCTTGTTGAAATCCTCAACTCCCATAAAATTAGAAATGGTCGAACCAATTCGCTCCAAGATCACTTTTGCCATTGGCTGCTGCTCCTATTGCCTTCCTGTTTCGATAAAATTAAAAATTATTTTTCCTCGTTAAAAAACGTATTCATTAACCATGCCGTGTGATAATTTCCGCTGATAAAATCCGGATGCGACAAAATCTCCAGATGCAAAGGAATGGTAGTTTTAATCCCCTTGATCGAAGATTTTTTCAATGCATTGATCATAGTTTCGATTGCATTCTGGCGCGTTTCTCCCCAGGCAATTATTTTGCAAATCATGGAATCATAATAAGTGGGAATCTCATATCCTGTGCGAACGTGTGTGTCCACACGAATTTTTCCCGGACCCTCGTTTTGGGGAATTTCAAATTCAGTAATCCGGCCCGGCGATGGTAAAAAATTATTCTGCGGATCTTCAGCATTGATGCGGCACTCGATGGCGTGACCCGAAAAATTTACATCGTCTTGCGTCAAAGAAAGCGGATAATTCGCGGCAATTTTTATTTGCTCTTTCACAATATCAAATCCGGTGATCATCTCTGTTACCGGGTGCTCCACCTGCAAGCGGGTATTCATTTCCATAAAATAGAGATTTTTATTTTCATCCATTAAAAACTCAATTGTCCCTGCATTAGTATAACCGATTTTTGCCACAGCATCGCAGATGATCCCCCCCATTTTCTTTCGCAAATTGTCATCCACAGCCGGAGAAGGCGATTCTTCGATGAGTTTTTGATTTTTTCGTTGAACAGAACACTCGCGTTCTCCCAAATGGATGGCGTTTCCGTAAGAGTCAGCTAAAATTTGAAATTCGATATGCCTGCCGTGCTGAATCAATTTTTCCAGATACAGCGCCGGATCGCCGAAGGCTTTTTCTGCCTCCATACTCGCTTGCGCGAACAGATTTTTCAGCTCCGCCTCATTTTTGCAGGGGCGAATACCTTTGCCTCCGCCGCCGGCAGTTGCTTTCAATAGCACAGGATAGCCAATTTTTTCCGCGACAGTTAGCGCATCGTTCACAGCTTTTACATTTCCGTCACTACCGGGGATGGTTGGCAAGCCGGCATTTTTCATTGTCACTTTTGCGACAGATTTATTCCCCATCAATCGAATGGAATTTGCCGAAGGGCCTATAAAACTGAGTTTGTTCTGTTCGCACATATAGGCAAAAAGAGCATCTTCAGCCATGAAGCCAAACCCCGGATGGACGGCCTGACACTCGGAATTTATCGCCGCCTGCAAGATTGCCTCTTTGTTCAAATAACTCTGATTGCTGGGACCAGGTCCAATACAAACAGTAAAATCCGCCTGCTCTAAATGGGGAGAATTCTCGTCTGCTTCAGAGTAAACAGCAACAGTTTCAATCCCCGATTCCTGACAGGCCTTAATGATTCGCAGCGCCACTTCGCCGCGGTTGGCGATGAGAATTCGTTTGAATAATTTTTGGTTTGTCGGCATCTTTGTCCTCGAAATTACTTCATAAGCACACGGAGGGACGCGGATCGGAGCTATCGAATCAATTTTAAAACCACAAAGGACGCGAAGGAGACACAGAGATTCATACATTGACAATTACAAATTCAAATTTATCCTTTGTGCGCTTCGTGTTTGTTGTGGTTTTAAATATTTTTTTGATTCCAACGCCGTCTGTTCGCAGATTACCAGAGATTATTATTTGATTAAATTTGTAAATCCGCGAAAATCCGTTTCATCCGTGTCATCCGCGTGCTATTAAATCACACCCCCACATCCGGCACAAATTTGTATCCGTACATAATCCCCCCGGTTTTTCCCTCCTCGTTGATGCGACGGAATTTGGCAATCAGTCGGTCTCCTGTTTTCAGGTGATTCGGATCGCAATCGGTGATTTGTGCCATGAGCCGGACGCCTTCGTCCAACTCGACAATTCCAACTGCATAAGGCACCTGATCGCCAAAACCAGTAGGAGCTACACGAATAATTGTGAATGTTTCCAATTTTCCTTTTCCGGAAAGAGTTATTTTTTCAAATTGCCGGCTGCCGCACTCCGGACAGATCAATCGTCCCGGGAATGCAATATGACCGCATTGTACACATTTTTCTGCTTCCATTCGATAACGTCGCGGTATTTCCCGCCAAAATCGTGGTATATGCATTATTTCACCTCCAAAATATGTGAAACAGAACTGGCGCCTGAGCCTCCCATGTTTTGTGTCATTCCGATACGCGCGTTTTTGATTTGCCGTTTTCCGGCTTCACCGCGCAATTGCGTAACCACTTCGCAAATCTGCGCCACACCAGTCGCGCCTACCGGATGGCCTTTTGCCTTTAGCCCACCGGATGGATTGATGGGAAATTTTCCGTCAAGAGCAGTCATGCCATCCATCACCGCCGGGCCGCTCTCTCCTTCTTTCACAATTCCCATAGACTCCATAATCATCAACTCGGCGATTGTAAAACAATCGTGCACTTCGGCAAAATCAACATCTTCAATTTTCAGACTTGCCATTTTTAGCGCGCGTTCGATGGAAAGGTTAACTGCTTCTAATTTGAGCAAGTCTTTCCGTTGCGCCAGTGCGATAGTATCCGTTGCATTTCCAACGCCGGAAATGACCACGGGAGCATGCTTTTTCAGTTTTTTCGCTTCTTCCAACGGAGCCAGCAAAACAGCAGCCGCACCGTCGGTAATAGGTGAACAGTCAAACAACCGCAGCGGGTCCGCTACCATTGTCGAAGACATCACGTGCTCGCGGGTAACTTCGAACGGAAATTGCGCATTGGGATTCAAACTGCCGTTGTGATGATTTTTTACAGCGACTTCTGCGAGCTGCTCCCGCGTCGTACCATAACGTTCCATGTGGAGACGCGCCATCATCGCATAAAGTCCGGGAAAAGTCACGCCGTGAAACACTTCCCATTCCTGATCTGCTGCGGTCGCCAGAGCATAAGTCGCTTCCTCGCCATCGACATCTGTCATTTTTTCTACGCCGATCGCCAACACATAGTCTGCCATGCCCGACGCCACTTCCAAAAACGCACTTCGCACTGCCTGTCCACCGGACGAACATGCTGACTCCACGCGCATTGCTCCGGCGTGTTTATTTCCAAGATAATCTGCCACCATCGCGGAAAGGTGTTCCTGTCCCACGAACAATCCGCTGGACATGGTCCCCACGGTGATCGCATCAAAGCGATCCACGCCAGCGTCGTCCAAACAATTTAACGCCGCTTCGACACATAAATCTCTGATTGATTTTTCCCAGAGTTCGCCCCATTTTATCATGCCAACTCCGATAACTGCAACTTCTCGCATGGATTTACCTCCTGTAAACGAGTTTAAATTTCTCGTGTCATAATTGACTCAAGCACATTTTTAAGTAAAATTACTCGGCGCGCAAAATTTTCTTTCTGAATTTCGCGTAAGTGCCGTAATCAACCTGAATAATATGATCATCCAATTGTTTTCGCACTAACGGCGCTTTTTCGCGCACGTGCTTGAGTCTGTCTGTGGCTCGAAAAAGAAAAGCGTCACTGCCAGCGCCCGATCCAAAAGAAACCAACATGATCAATTCGCCGGGTTTTGCCACATCCAGCGTCGCAGCGAATCCCATGGGCGATGCGCCAGAGTAAGTGTTTCCCAAAGTAGGAGACAAAAGTCCGTGTTTCCACTGGTCTTCCTTAAAACCCAACTGTTTTGCCACAGTTACCGGAAATTTCCCGTTAGGTTGGTGAAAAATGACATAATCGATATCTTCCGGTTTCATATTTACTTTTTCCATCAACGCCCAGGCAGCCCCTTTGACGTGCCGGAAATACGCCGGGACTCCGGTGAATCTCCCCCCGTGTTTCGGGTAATTTGCGTGTTCCCGCCGCCAAAAATCAGGAGTGTCTGTCATAAAACAGTGCGTATCTACTAATTCGGCGACTAAATCTTTATTTCCGACTACGAACGCGGCTGCGCCGGCTGCGGCAGAATATTCTAATGCATCAGCCGGAGCGCCCTGAGATGTATCTGCGCCGATGGCAAGGCCATATTCGATGGCTCCGGCGATTACTTCCTGCATGGCGATAAAAAGCCCTTCAGTACCGGCTTTGCAGGCAAATTCCAAATCTGCAGTGTGGGTATGCGGCGTCATGCCAAGCGCAGCAGAGACAATTGTACCCGTGGGTTTTACTGCATAGGGATGCGATTCACTCCCCACATAAATAGCGCCAATTTGCGCCGGATCAATTCCGGCACGCAATACGGCATTGCGAGCTGCATTCACTGCGAGCGTCGCTGTGTCTTCGTCTGGCGCCGGGATGGATTTTTGCTTCAAACCCAAGCCCCGACGATAAGATTCAGCATCTGCGCCCCACACTTTGGCAACCCCACACTTTGGCAATTTCCTCGACACGAATCCGATAACGCGGTATTTGTGTGCCATAACCTACTATTCCAACCATAAAATTCTCCTTAAGAATTTCGATTGATTATTTTTTTGTGCTTTTTTTAATGGATCGAAACTAAAATCCAGGCTTATGTTAATAAAATGTTGTAAAAATAATTGCTTATCCGTTTCTGTGTTTGCTCTAAAAAAGCCAAAAAACCAGTTTTTCAGACCGGACTCATGAATTTCTCTTTTCAAAAAAACTTTAACGCCTTCGTCTTAAAAAAAAGAGCGGGATTATTTGTTCGGAGTAAATCTGACCAATTAACATTGAATTTTGTCACTACAAAATTCATCGTCCCATGCCACCTCCGCCGAATTCTATTCTCAGGTAAGGGCCGCTAAAGTTAAAATCAGGGCCGCCGGTTACATCGTACTCGTCAATTTTCCAGTCAGAAGTAAAAGGCGCTATTGTGTAGCCCGCCTGAACGCCCAAAAGAAGACCGCCGACGCCTTCTTTGCTTTCCTTGAAGGTAATAAAATATTCGGCGTTCAAAGACAAATTAAGCAGGAACGCACCTTTGCTAAGCTCCGTGTTTCTTTTCGGGTTTGACAAAACATCATCAAAAGAAGCTGTGCCCGATTGGATAATGGTTATCGATGCGCCGCCCCCGCCAATTCCTAACATGGGAAAAATATTGACTTTTTTACTTGAAAACAACATGTAGCCAATGTCAAAAAAACCGTAACCAACGGCTAAATTCGCTTTGTACGCTGTATTTCCCAGCGAAAATTTTTCTTCGCTCGCTGTAAGCCCGAATCCCTCGCCGCCAATCACCAGTTTATCCCTAAAAGTGTGCCCGCCGCCGCCCATAGAGAGGAAATTGTCGGAAAATTCAGGATAGCCTTTTGCCGCCAATCTGGAATTAAGATCCCCAATATCGAGCTTTGACATCCCAATGGAAAAATATCCAGAACCGCCGGCTTTTTTGAAAGAATTTTCATCAGCCATGAGTAAGCTGAAAGCGATAAACACGAGGGCTACTGTGAAAATTCCAACAATTTGAATTCTCTTGTTCATGAGTGCCTCCCCGGGATTTTTCCCGTTTTTTTGTTTGCACAAATTTGGCGTTTTGCTTGCGCCAGATTTTTAAAGCGGCTAACTAATTTTTATAATCCCGCCCCTTATTCTCTGTTCATGTTTATGTTTTTACCAATTCTCTCCGCAGTTATTTTTTATTTCATCTCCGAACCAACTGCGTTCCTGTGGCAAAGAATCACTTTTTTATTTCCAAAAAATCGTACATCTTTCCGTCAATGTCGTAAGCCATCATGCGCAACGAATTGCCGTGAATGGTGACCAAACAATACTGCCAATTTTTCAGCAATTTTGCCGTGAACCAGCTTCGCGTGGGCGCGTACGGCTCCAATTCGGCGCCACCGCCGCCGGTTTGAATGTAAATGACACCCTTTTTCCCATCCGCAACTTTGCCATTTCGAATGGGAAAAGTGCGTTCGTAATTGTGAATATGACCCACCCAGACGATGTCCACGCCGTATTTTTCGTAGAGCGGCACCAGCGCTTTCCTCACTTTCAAATCACCCAGAGGAGAAATTGTCCCGTTGAACGTATCACCGTAATCGTTGGAATCTGAAGAATAGGGCGGATGATGGTGCGCGACGAATTTCCATTTGGCTTTGGAATGTGCCAATCCGTATTTTAACCATTTCATCTGCTCACTGTCCGGCTTCAGGTCTTCATTGGTGTCCACGATGAAAAAGTCCGCGTTGCCGTATCGGAAGGAATAGTAATTTTCCGGGTCAGGATAGCTGGAGTAATCATAAAACCAGTGGGCGTTTCGTTCGTGATTTCCGATGGCCACATAGGTTGAAAAACGACTCATGAAAATAGATGCTGGCTGCAAGTACTCGCGAACCCACTGTTCTTTTTTAGTGCCGTTAGTAACGACGTCTCCGACATGAATCACGAAATTGGGTCTTTCAGCAAAAACGCGCTCGGCAATGCGCTGGAATGTCTCCGGGTAAGTCCGTGAATCGCCAAATACGACAAAAGAGAAAGCAGACTTTTCTTTCACGGCAGTCTGAAAAGTGAAAAGTTTGCTGGCAATGAAATCGCCTTTTTTGTCTTGAGAAATTACCCGGTAAAAATATTTCGTCTCCGGCGCAAGTTCGGTCAGAGTCATTTCGTGGATGGTTTTTAGATTGTCGTTTTGTTTCCTGTTTTGTAAAGGAATTTCCTGCCCGTATTCCACGATCGAATTTGACAATAAATTTGTTTCCCACATGATGGTCATTGTCGTTTGCGTGGATTGCTGCAAATAAGGTTCGACGACAAATTGCAAATAGGGCTCTAACGGAGGTTGTTTTTCCTGGGCGAAAGTAATAGAAGCAAAGAAAGAAATTAGTAAAATGGATGCGAATTTTTTATTAAATTTCATTCATAAACCTCTTAAAAAAGTCCGATTTTGACAACTTTATACTACTTTATCAAAAGACACTTTTGACTCTTAACATATTTTTTGGTTTTCATTATTATGATATATATTCCTGAAGGTCTATCATTAGCATTCCAGTTAATCTTGTAATAGCCCGCATAATTTTTTCCATTCACCAATTGAGCGACTCTTTCACCAATCACATTGTAGATGCCAATTGCAACATTGGTAGGCTCTGGTAAACCGAAAGATATTGACAAAGTTGAATTAAACGGATTGGGATAAATTTTTCCAAGAAAATATGTATCAGGGAGATTATCCTTTTGTAATAAAATTTGAGAAGGGTAATTGACGGTCACATTGACAGACAAACTATCTTTACCTTCAAGGGAATCTTCAACAACAAACTTTACTTTTGCCGTTCCAGACCAATTTGATGCACTAAATTGGACAATATGGTTGTTAGTGTCTATAATTAAATTTGAGTCTGCTGAAATAACAATCCAGTCTAAAGACTCAATGGTATTATCTGGATCTGTAGCACAAGTATCTAAATTAATCTTGTAAGTTTCAGTATTTAGAAAACTAAAATCTTCAATATTGGTTATTTTGGGCGGATCATTTACAGGAATAACAATTACATTAACATTTATGGAATCGCTAAGTTCTCCGTCAGAGGCAATCGCGAGAAATGAGGTGTCAATTGCTCCTTCCGGTGGTATTCCATATAGACTGCTGTCATTTTTAATTTCTGTCCAACTTGGGAAATTCTTAAAGTTGAAAAAAATGACATTTGAATCAGGATCAATCGCTCTGATTGTATAAGTCATCTGCTGATGCTCATAAACGGATATAGAATCTGAAGAAACAATAGCTGGGGGATTATTAAAAATTTCTAATGAAAATTCAGCAGAGTCAGCATCTGTTGGCACTCCATTATCAATAACCTTAACAATAAAATCGTATTTCCCTGATTCAAAAGGAGAACCATAAATTCTTCCAGTATTATAATTCAAAATTACACCATTTGGCAAATTGCCATCAATAATCTGCCACTTGTAAGGGGGAATGCCACCCATGACTTCTATAGTGTCATCATAACTTTTTTTGAATTCTCCATTTTTAAGTTGCTTTTGAATTATTGATAAATTTTCAATCGGGGAAATACTAACTTTAATGCTATCGTTCCATTCTGTTACGCCGCCAGAGTCATCTTTTGCTTTAGCGATAATGTAGTACACGTCAGATTCCGTATAGGAGTGATCAAATGATATTACAGAATTTGACAATATTGGGTTAGACCAATTGATTGCTGAATTATCACCCCAATTTAATTCCACATTTAAGTAATCTCCCTCATGATCGAGCAAAAATATCGACGGAGAAAAATTGGTACGTTCCACTGTGGAATATGCAGTATCCGTAAAAACGGGGAAATTTGGAGGGATATTTCCTGATCCTTCTAATGAGTATAAGGCGTAATTAAGGTAATATTTTATTCTATCATATTCATCTGGTAAATTTATGTAAGAGTCAAATGTTGCTGTTGTGTGAGGTAGAAATCTATCTTGTAGTTCTTTATTTGAATAATTTTTAATAGAAACTTGTTCTGCTTCAGTTGGGTAAGCAGTAACCGAGAAAATTTTTATGGAATCAGATGGAGCATAAAGTAAATCCAAATATGTATAATCCAGTTCTACCATTTTATCATTTTTAAAAATTGCTGCAAAAATTTTAGGGAAAGTAAATGAATAATTTGAGCGATTCTCCACTGTTCCAATCCAATGATTTAGGTTATCTTCTTTATTAATCACCACATTGGTTAATTTCATAAGTTGATCCCAATATATATCATCTGAACCATCCTCCTCATAATAAGATATAAAAAATAAAATATTATCAAAATCATATTTTTCAGCATAATCAGTTAGAAATGAAGTTTGATAAGGTGACATTCCAGAATATCCATACGTTACAAAATCAACAAAAGTGTAATCCGCGCCAACAAGTACGTTATCTTTATAAAATTGATATGTTAGCTTTACAAAATCTGTATATATTTTTGTTTTGCATCTCAATCTCGCTGTAACTCGATATGTATCTTCACTCCAATCATGTAAATTAAAATCAAGCAATTCAAAATTATCGTCTAAATCAATTGAATTTATACAGAATACTATATCTCTGTTTTCAACTCCTTGTTTTCTTAACACATTTTTTAAACTATCAATATTAAATTTTGTATGAGAAAGAAATTTCTTGTGGATCTGTGAATTTGAAAATTTCATTTGAGAAAAAATTTCATCGAGTTTTTGATATTCCTTTTTTAATTGGTTCAGAATAACTTTTGAATTTTGTGAGAAAGCCGGTAAAGAGAGAATAAATATCCAAAAAATAATAGCTTTCATCAATTTACTCGATTTCATAGATACCTCCTTATTTATCTATTTTTGAAATTGATGTATGAACAAAATAACTCAGCAAAAATTAATAAGAAACTTGAATTTAAAATAATTGCATCTAAAAAACATGGATTCACACTGATTAAACGGATCCTTGCGGATTTTATCCGCGAAAATCCGCCAAATCCGCGTTCATCTATGGTCTATTCAAAAATTTCTTAATTTTTTTCGATCATTCCCCTCGCCGATAAACAATCACCACCAACGTCTTATCATCGCCGCCCATGTTAATGGACATGCCATAAGGTCGATCCGGGGAAATTTCAATTTGTGCATCGCCGGCGTTCCCGGTTAATTGTTCCCAGATAGTTACTGCCTGGTGCACACCAGTGGCGCCTGTGGGGTGTCCCCAGCCGATGAGTCCTCCTGTGGTGTTGAAAGGAATTTTTCCGTCGCGAGCAGTATTCCCTTCGAGCACAAAATCTGCCCCTTCGCCGGGTTTTGCCAGACCAATCGCTTCCATCGCTAAAATTCCGGCGATTGTGAAGCAGTCGTGCGTTTCCACAGTGCCAATTTCATCGACTGAAATACCTGCATTTTTTATCGCCTGAGCGACAGCACGTTTCATCGTTCCTAATTCCGTCAAATCTTCCGGAGGTCTGGTAATGTCGTAAACCACATTGGCGAATCCAACTACTTCCACAGCCTGATTTTTAGGAATGCCCAATTTTTTCAATCCTTCCTCGGACACAATGGCAATGGCAGACGCACCGTCAGACACTTTGGAACAGTCAAACACATTCAGATATTCCACAAAAGTTCGGGGATTGGGCTCGGTCAAAGCCAATGCTTCCAGATCCTCCGTTGTGTTGTGATACTCCTGCGCTGTGGGGCACAGCCGCGCGTGTTCGATGGCGTTGCGGTACCAGCGAGCAAATGCCCGCCGTGTTTTTTCCCGACCGTATTTTTCAAAATAAGCTCCGGCGCGGTTGCTGAATTGTCCCGGGAAAAAGTGAGCATGACCCGTTTTCCGATCATGAAACCAGCCGGCGCCTGCCAGAATATCGGCGCCGTAAACCGCTTTCACCGAATTTTGCACTTCCACGCCAAGCGCTAAAACAACGTCAGCAGTTTCCGACAGCACGGATCGCATTCCCGAGACAAGCGCTAATCCACCGGACGCGCATGCACCTTCCGTCCGCAAAACAGGCTTGTACAAAAGCGTATCATCAATTGCTCCGAAAAAGGCTCCCAGATGCCCCTGTTTATTGTAACGGGACGCCATGAAATTTCCGATAGCTCCTTCGTCCACATGTTCGCCGCCGCCAATTTTTTCCAGCGTGCCCCGGCCCGCTTCTAAAATATAATGATCTATTCCCGGTCTCGGTTTCTTGGGATGAAATTCTTTTCGTCCCGTGCCCAGAGAAATAGTGTTGTATCCGCCAGTCATATAAATTTTTCTGCGCAATGTATTCATAAATTCACCTCGCTATTAAAAATATTCATTAATCGGTCCGTACACATGATAAAATCCGGTGAGCAAAACCGTATTGACATCTTCGTTATTTTTAGCAACGCCGTCTTTCACTAACTGCAGCGCGATTTTCTGGGAACGTTTGCCGTAGCGTTTCGCCAGGTCCGCGCCGAAGGTATTCATTTTATTCAAATTTGCAAAATATTCATTTAGCGCCTGTTGCTTGTTTGGATGCCGCACTGCGGCTTTCCAGGGCAAAACATT
>JAADFU010000096.1 GCA_013152715.1 Calditrichota bacterium | reverse complement strand
CCCTGGATAAGTCCTCCCTTCAAAATGAAGGCACCTTACTTGAGGAAATTCTCTTTCAACTATTTCAGAGGGATCGTCATCAGAACTATCCACAACAATAACTTCATAATTGCACTCAGCCTTCTGCGCGAATATTCCGGACAGGCATCGTAACAAATAAGAAGTGGAATTATAATTGGGTATAACGATAGAAATGTCAATTTTTTCTTTAAAAGCGCCTTCCATCATCCACTCATTTTTCTAAAATTTATCACCTTCGATCTATAAATTTTTGCAATAGACACCGCGCTACAACACAAATTAATCCCTAAAGATAAAAAAGCCACAATAATTAGCAATTTATAGAATCACCGCACAAATTTACGGTGTGTAACTTGCGCTTCACTATCTCGATAATACCTTATTTTGCGCCTCCTTTATTCAATAAAAAAATTAAAACAAGCATCTTTAAAAAAATAAAAATTTCCGCCAGGCTCACAATAATCTTCAATTACTCTTCTTCATAATGCGCGATTATCAAAACTTTTTTCATTGTATTCCTTTTAAGATTTTTCCGGCATAATTTTCCCAGCTCAGCTCTTTGCAAATTTCCGTGACATGCTCCGGCGGAATTGGTTTCTCAATAAAATTAATCATTTGTTGCGCCATTGAGTCCACATCATTAGGGTCAGCCAAATATCCGTTATATCCATGTCTAATTGTTTCCGGAAAATGTCCCACCTTTGTCGCTAACGCCGGGACATTGAAATTATATGCAATATGCTCCGGGCCCGAAGCAGTTGCTTTCAAATAATATAAAACAATGCAGTCACTTACCTGAAAATATTTATGCACATCCTCGTTGGGAACAAAATCATTTACAACAGTGACATAATCAGAAATCCCTAATTCATCTATGAGCTCCAGGGGCCGATAGTCCTGTTCAACATCCATTTTTTTCAAAAATAGAGACCGAACGACATTGAAAGCAAACTTTTTAATTTTCGCAATACGTCCGGTTGTGTTTTGTTTATTCCAAAAAGACTGCCCGACAATCAAAAGAGAGGCATCATCCCTTTTTTGCACGACTTTGGCAAATGCCCTAATCGCATCATGTAGCCCTTTATATTTGCGGATAAAACCAAAAAATAAAAAGACATGTTTCCGCAAATTGAGCTCTTTTTTATGCTTTTCAATATCAAAATTGGGGTCAAGTTTGAATGTATCATACAAAGGATGAAACAATTTTATTATGGTCTTTGTGTCTCCTTTTGCTCTTTCCCCATTCTCATTTAACTCAAACTTATATTCAGGAAAAACTTCTTTTAATTCTTCAGCCGTTTTGTAATCATGAGTGATGTACGAATCAGCGTTTTTTAGGGCCTTTTTAGTCAAGAGCTTGTCTAATAAACTTTCTTCTTTTTGCTTCACAAAATGCAAATCAAAAATAATTTCAGTATTTGTTTTTTTCTTTAACTTATTGACAATATACCCAATCGGAATACCCTGGACTGATATTGCCCACTGGAAAACTGCAACGTCGGGATTTATCTTTTTAATCAGTTTATACGTTTTATACCATGTGAGAGGGTTGTTAAAATTAGTGACGTATTTAAGGTTTACGTTGGTCCCCTCTAACAATTCTTCCGTTTTACTTGAATGATCCACGCTATCTCTGGGAATGATCGCAGGATAAGGGTGTGACCAGGAAACCAAATAAACTTCCGTGTCAGGAAATTTGTCTAATGCTTTGGCTAACGAAGTGTTGTAAAGACCGAATCCAATGAATTTCGGACCCGACCCAAAAACAACGACTTTTTTCTTTGATTCCATTTTTCCCTCTACTGGCTGTCAATAGTGAACATTTCCAATCTTCTTTAAATTTTCATTGGAATTTAAATCTCTTTTAGCCTCGCTTCATAAACCCGGCGCATTCCTTCTTCCAGAGAAATATGAGGCTCCCAGCCAAATTTACTTTTCACATAGTCCATATTTGCGTATCTGGAATGCACGCCCACTGGTTTATCCAGCAGAGGCTTAATTGTGGGCTTATAACCGGCAAATTTTGTAAAAAGTTCAATGATTTCAAGGAAAGAAGTTAATTTCCCTGAACCAATATTAATCGCCGAACCATCATGAATATTGTCCATTGCCATCAGGATACAATCGATGGCATCATCAATATGCACAAAATCTCTCGCCTGTTTTCCTGTTCCCCACACTTCAAAAGGATTTTCTTTCCTGGCAGCGCGATCAGCGATTGCAGGAACAGGATAGGAGAGATCCTGATCTTCGCCATAGCCAGAAAAAGGCCTGACACAGGCAACTGAAATTCCATAATATTTTGCAGCGATTTGTGCAAGATATTCTCCGGTGAGTTTCGACCAGCCATAGGTCATGTCCGGTTTTCCAAGATTCGATTGAAAATCTATGTCTGTTTCTTTCAGTGCAACTGCGCCGCTTTCAGCTTGCAAGTCGATAGGATAGGCAGCACTCGAACTCGGATAAAGAACTCTATCCGGCTTATGTTGGCAAACCCAATAGAAAAATTCTGCATCAATGGCAAGGTCTAAAGCCACAGCCATGGGGTCACCATCAATTTTCGCGCGCCCACCCACGATAGCCGCAAAATGATATACATCATTAAATTTATCAATATTCATCCCATATTTATCTTTCAGATATGCCGGATTTTCTAAAAGATCCCCCACAAATTTTCTGAAATCCCCTTTCCAAAAAACAAGTCTCTCATCTTTGCCAAATATTTCCAGGTCTTTATTTTGCACAACAGTTGTATCTGCCAACCATTGTGACGGATGAGTGCCAATGGAAAGATCATCAATCATAAAAATAATTGCATCAGTTGTTTTATATAATCGCTTTACCAAATTTCTCCCGACAAAGCCGCATGCTCCTGACACGAGAAAATATTTCATTGTATTTTCCTCCATAAAATGTAAAAGTGGGCGATCAATAAGTCCCCTTTTTCAATTAAATATGTTTCCGAATCTCCGAAAATGTCTCTACCGCATGATTCGTGCTGGAAAGACCCACAACAACTGAATCCACACGCGGCAATGAAAATAAATACTCATAGGCTTCTTTCGGCTTCAAATACCCGGCTGCCAGCGTGCTCATCGCCAAAAGCTGCAACTCATATTTTTTCAATGCATCTTCGAATTCCTCGCGGGAAGGATTTACCTGATAGCCCAATTTGTTAATTGATGCCATGATCAATGGATTTTTGATGGGTGTTCTTTCAAGCAATTTCATCAAACGCGGTAAATTTTTTGTGCAAAAAGCCGGAACGGCATTGTACTTTTTCTGCACATGATCAGCAAACAGCTCCAGCACATCCGGCATGTCCCAGCCGAGCGCCAAATCAGTCAGCGCGTCGTGGAGAAAAATCGCCTTCAAATTCAGTTTGGAAAACGGCGCCACTTCAAAATCCACCAGCAATTTGATCATCGTTTTTACATCTTTGGTCAACAACCCCATTCCACCGCGCATGAACATGCCCAGCTTGCTAGCGAAACTTGTTTCTTTCAAAGAATCCCGTACAATATTGACAATTCCTTTTTCATTGGCTTGTTTGATATATTTTGCAATGTAAGGAACCAGCAAGTAAATTCCCAAATTTTCCCGCAAGCGATCCGACTTTTGAATTTCTTCAGCCACCAAAAGAGCTCTTTCGTGCGTGGACATCATCATCGCTTTGACGTCCTGATCGTAGCAAAAATTGATGATATCCATAATTTTCTGTACCTGGCCGAATTGCGCCGCCTTTTTATCGCCCACTTTTGCGTCAAGATGGTTGACGCCAAAAAACTGATTATGTCCTAATAATATACGATCAATCATAATTTTCTCCTGTCGTCATTAAACTCGCGTGGGTTGTCCGTGATTCCCTGCCGATTCGTAAATCGCATCAACAATTTTTTGCACTTCGAACGCGTTTCTCAAATCGCTCGTTACCGGTTTCCCATTTTTTACCGCATCAATAAAAGCAATCCCCTGCCGCGAATAATGGGGTCCGCCCACATCAATTTCAACGCCATGAAACAAATCGGGATTGTACCAGTTAGTCCAGCCAGAATTGAATCCATTTTTCGCGTCGTCAAGATACAATTTTGTATAATCATCGCAAATAAAAAGATTTCCGTTTTCCGCATGAATTTCGATATTCACCTGCATCAGCCGATGGTGCCGAATACTCCACGATGAATCCATCCAGCCCATAGAGCCGCTTTTGAATTCAAAATGGACGTGAGCAAAATCTTCTACCTCCTGCGAATACCAACTCTTTGTGTGGCCGGTCACCATTTCCACAGGACCCAGCAGCCATTGCAGTAAATCAATCAAATGCGTGGCTTGACTAATCACCACGCCGCCGCCTGATTGCTCCTTGCTGTAACGCCAGCCTTTTCCGGTACGAAAAAGCTGTGCCACATAAATGGTTGAGTGCACAGTGATAATTTTCCCCAGCACGCCAGTCTCTAAAACAGCTTTCGCCTTCATGTACGTGTCCAGATAACGCATCATGTAACCGACCATGGTGACAAGATTTTTACTTTTGACAGTGTCAATCAGCTCTTGCGCCTGCGCACTGTTTGGCGACAGCGGCTTTTCCAGAAAAAACGGAATACCGCGTTTGGCGCACTCCATTGCCATCGGAACGTGCAAAAATACCGGTGTGGCGATAACAACGGCGTCCGGCTGCTCTTTGTCCAACATCTTCACATGGTCATTGAAAATATTAAGGTTCGGCTTGAGACTTTTCACACCATTGAGTAAAAAATTCGAGGTGTCCGACACCGCACAAAGTTCAACATCATCAAGAGCATTCATTATGCCCGCATGCAACATTCCCATTTTTCCAATACCAATGACTGCCAATCTCATCATATTTTTTCCTCTGTTTAAATTTTCGAAAACATTCATTTCTTCTTGTTATTGGAACTTGTCCTCTGACTCATTTCTATTTTTTTGACTCGAAACAAAGTATCTTCAATCAATTGGCGGGTGCCGCCGATGAGGTCAGCGACAAGACCAATCATGATCACCTGAAAACCGATCATCATCAAGACTGCCGATAAAATCAACGATTGAATATGACCGGCGCCGTGTCCGATCAAATAAAAATAGACAAAACGCAAAGAAATCAATGTACCCGCGCCAAAAATTCCTCCGCCGATCAAAGAAAATGTTTTCAACGGCTCGTACATCGTGTAAATTCTAAATATTGTCAAAATCGACCGTTTGATATATGACGGGATGCTGCGAAAGAGACGCGAATCGCGTAATTTTTCATTCGTCCGAATCGGAACGTGGGTGAGCGCTAAATTTTTCTTGCCCGCCTGAATGATTGTTTCCAGAGTGTAGCTAAATTTTGAAATGACATTGATGCGCAACGCCGCTTCCCTGTTCAGCGCGCGAAATCCGCTAGTGGCGTCCGGAATGTCAGTATCCGAAACATGTTTTACTACCCAGCTACCCAATATTTGCAATTTCTTTTTTGCAAATGAAAAATGGGTAATACCGTTGACCTGACGATCTCCGATGACATAATCCGCTTCGCCATCAATTATGGGCTTGACCAATTTTTCGATATCTTCTCCGCGATATTGATTGTCGCCATCTGTGTTAACAATAATATCGGCGCCCAACTTGAGGCAAGCATCCAACCCGGCATTGAAAGCCTCTGCCAGACCTTTGTTGTTCGTAAATTTAACAATATGCTGAACACCGCGCTCCTGCGCCACGCGGACAGTGGCGTCCGTGCTGCCGTCGTCAATCACCAGAACTTCGATCTCATCCACGCCGTCGATTCTTTCAGGCAGATGCTTCAATGTTTCCGGGAGAGTTTCTTCCTCGTTCAAACAAGGTATTTGAATGATCAATTTCATCTTTTTCACTACTCTCTTTTGCTTTCAATAATCTCTTCGATGTTGTATTCTTTGATGTCCCGCGCATGCGTAAAAATAATCATCTCCCCCAATAGCCCGATAGAAATCAACTGAATTCCGATCACCAACAACAGAGCGCCCAAAAGCAACAGCGGTCTGCCGGCAATGGGTCCTAACGCCAAAATACGGTAAACAAAAAGATAAAATTCGATTCCGGCGCCAAGCAGCGTAAACACCGCACCGACAAATCCCAGAAAATGAATGGGTTTTTTGGAATAATTTGTCAGAAAAACCACCGTTAAAATATCCAACAGCCGCTGCAAATATTCGCGTAAATATTTTGATTTGCGAAATTTCCCCGGCAATTGCTCGATTTTTTCTTCTGCTATTTTGTACCCCTGACGCCGCGCGAGGATGGGAATGAAATTGTTCATATCCCCATAAATATCAATGTGTTCCAAGACTTCACGTCTTGTGGCTAATACGCCACTATTAATATCATGCAGATTAATTTTTGCCAGACGGCACGTGATCGCGTTAAATATTCGGGAAATGATTCGATTCAATTTTGAATCCCGCCGCGGATGACGCCAGCCCACAACCAGATCTTTTCCCTGTTCCAGTTTTTCAATTAGCCGAAGCAAATTTTTCGGATTGACGCGAACGCGAGAAGTCAGATAAACAACAATATCGCCCGTCGTCTGAGTCAACCCCACGTTAAATGCGCTCGCCTCACCAAATCGTGAACGCATGCGAATCAATTTTAACTGCTGATTTTCTCCGACAATTGATTCCACTATTTCCGGCGTCCCGTCGTCGCTGCCGTCGTCGACCAGCACAATCTCGAACGATTTTCTGATCGCTGCAAATGCGTCAAGCAGGGAGCGAATGAGTTCGCCCGCCTCGTCCGCGTTATTGTAGAGCGAAACGATTACGGAGTATTTTGGCTGGCCGAAAGACTCGACAACAGGCAAAGTCTCTTCATCCAATGATTTCATTGCCGCGTGCTGTGGTTTCATCTGCTGATCCATTTCCTTTATTTTTTTATTAAATAAAATGCTTTCTTTTTTCCTGTGTGGACAATCAACGTCGCCAACAACCCGATAAAAACAAACTGAAACATTGTCACGACGAGCAAAAAAATGAGCGTAATCAAAACATTCATGCTCGCCGGCTCAAAATTGTTATTGATCAAAACGACGCCGGTCAAAATTGTCGCCAGAAACGCCAAAAACAATGACAACGCTGCTAATCCGCCAAAAAAGCGCAGCGGGTTTTTCAAATGTTTGAGAAAAAGATTGAGCGTCGTCAAATCCATAATCACACGAAACGTGCGCGTGATGTTATATTTTGATTTTCCAAATTTTCGCGGATGATGATTGACCGCCAATTCCGTAATTTTTGCGCCCTCCAATTTCGCCAGCGCCGGAATGAAACGATGCAATTCGCCATACAGACTGATTCTTTTGATTATTTCCCGGCGGAACGCTTTCAACGAACAACCGGTGTCGTGCAACTTTACTCCGGTGACCGAACAAATCAAACGATTCGCGATGCGCGACGGAACCTTTCTCACGATCAATTTATCTTTTCGATTCTTGCGCCAGCCGCTGACCACATCAAAGCCTTCGTCCAGTTTCTCCAACAGCCTCGGAATATCCCGCGGATCGTTTTGCAAATCGCCGTCCATGGCAACCACGGTCTCGCCGCGCGCCGCCTCAAATCCGGCCGCCATCGCCGCGGACTGGCCAAAATTACCGCGAAATTTGATCGCCTTCAGATTGGGATCATTTTTCTGAATTTTTCTCAATATTTCCAACGTAGAGTCCGTGCTGCCGTCGTCCACCAAAATCAATTCGTATCTGAGGTGCAAATCTTTCATGACATCAGTGACTGCTTGGTGCAGCAATGCCACATTTTCTTCTTCGTTGTAAATCGGTACAACTATTGACAAATCAAGTTTGCGCTGATTCATTGATTTCTTCCTGCTGTAAATTTTTTGACTAATTGGGCTGCCGCGCCAATCATTGTGAAAATGAAAATTTCTGTCAATACCGTAATCCAATTATAAAGAGAAAATAAATTTCTCACAAAATCGCCGGGAGTGTCGCCTTTGTGAATATCGCGAAAAATGGAAAAACTACTGACAAAGTATGCTTTGCTGAAGGGCCAAAAAAGCTGTTCCCCAAAGGGCAAAGATGTATCCAGCGTAAAATAATCAATCAAAATATGCGACCCATAGCATGCGAAAACAATCAAAAATGATGCCCAAAAATTTTTTGTCAAAATCCCGCGAAAAAACGTCGCGAATATGATTGCAATAATAAACGCAAATGCCAAACTGTGCGTAAATTGGTGATGATACAAATTCGGCCGCCCGACAAATAGGCCAAACAAATAGTCGATGTCCGGCAGATTTGCCAAAGACACAAAAAGTATCAGTTTCTTCCAATCAATTGTTTTCTTCTCTCCGCCGCCGAAAACGTAAAAAAAATATCCGGCGATAGAATGTCCGACCGGCGTTGACATGCGATCAGTCCAGATGTTTCTGCATCCACAGCTCCAGCACCAACAGCGCCCAGATGCGATGAGAATTATTTTTCGTTCGCTTGAAATGTTCTTCCAATAAATTACTTACAAATTTGTAATTGAACAAACCACGCCGCTGAACCGCGCTTGCGGACAAAATATCCGTGACAAAAGATTTTATCTGCGCTTCGTCCCGCAGCCAATTTTTGAACGGGACGCTGTGCCCTAATTTGTCTTTGCGAAAAACAATCTCGTCCGGCAACACGCCAGTCATTGTTTTGTGGAGGATATATTTCGTCTCCGAGCCGCGCAACTTCAATTCAGACGGAATTTTCGCCGCGTACTCCACCAATTTGGGATCAAACAGGGGAAATCGGCCTTCGATCCCAAACGCCCGCAAAAGCTGCATTCGCCGCAAATAAAAACTCACCACTGTGTGATAATCGCCGTAAAGCGTCTTACTCAGAAAATCGTCGCCGTCTGCTTCCTGATAAATGCTGACAATTTCTGCTAACGGATCCGCGCCTGTCAGTTCTTCGTGCAGGTCATTTTTCAACAATTGTTTGAATTCTTTGTCCGTGTAATAAATTCGCCAGCGATTGCTGAATAATTGCGCCGGAAATTGGTAACTGTAGGCAAAGCGCTGGGCTTTGACGGCAAAGCTCTTCTTTTTTTCCGTGTCAGGAAAAAGCCTAAAAATACTGGTGATCATTTTCTGCACCGGACGCGGCAGACGGGAAAATTTCTGCGCCACTTGATCTGCCTGATAAACCGGATGGCCGGCAAAAAGTTCGTCGCCGCCATCGCCGGTGAGGACGTAGTTAGTTTTTCCCTGAGCCTCTTTGCCCAGAATGTACGACGCAACTTCGATGCCAATGTCACTGAACGGCTCGTCCATGAGACTTACAATTTCCTCAATGGAAAGCACCTCTTGCGGCGAATATTCCACCAGGTGATGTTTTGTGCCGTAGCGATCAGAGACAATTTTCGCGTAATGGGATTCGTCAAAAGATTTTCCCCGGCAGCGAAAAGAAAACGTGTGCACATCGCCCTGCACTATCGGGCTCATAAGCCCGACAATTGAGCTCGAATCCATGCCGCCGCTCAAAAATGCACCGTGGCTATCGCTCTGCTCCAGCCTAATTTTCACTGCTTCGCGCATCATTGGGAGCAATTCTGCGACGTATTCCTCCTCCTGCAAAATTTTATCCGCCTGAAACGACAAAAACCAATATCGTTTTGTCTGCCCGTTTCCGTTTGCAAATTTGAAATAATATCCCGGACGAAGTTTCTTCACCCCTCGAATAAAAGTATTCGTTCCGGGATTATAATTGAAAAGCAAGTAGCGGTACGCCGCTTCAAAATCAATTTCTGCTTTGATTTCCGGATGGCGTAGCAGCACATCCATTGACGAAGCAAATACAACAATTTCTTCATTTTCAAAATAATAAAGCGGCTCAACGCCGAGATGGTCCCGCGTCAGAAAAAATTGCTGCGTTTCGCTATTCCACAGGCAAAGAGCGTAATTGCCGTTTATCTGATCAAATAAATCAACTCCGGCTTCCTTGAATCGCTCATACAAAACTCTTCCCACAGGCATATCGCCATCGCTAATTTCCGGAAATTGCTTTTGATTATAAATATGCCCGGAAAACAAAACCGTCACCGTGTCATTGTTATTGTGCCAAAGATTTGCCGCATTGTCCATCGTCTGAACCTTATCCGGCGCAAATCCGACAACAAAATTTTTATTCCCCACAACCTTTATCGCAGAGCCGTTTTTCGCCGTTTGCTTCAAAAGTGACAGGACATCTTCTTTTGCCGCTGCTTTGTTTTTATTTTTATGCAGAATTCCCGCAATCATCTCCAGCTCCTAAAAAGAATTTCCATTTTTATTATTTTTCCTTTTTGTTTTCCCCATTCTTCCTGCGATCGCGGATTGTTTTGGCGGGAATACCCACGGCGATGGAATAAGGATCAATATTTCCGTTCACCACCGCATGAGCGCCGATAATCGAATCTCTTCCCACGTGAGAGCCGTCCAAAATAGCCACACCAGCGCCGAGCCAGATATTTTCTTCCAGCACAATCCCGGTGGCCGTCCGTCCCTGATACAATACAGGCACATCGGTTCGGTCGGCGACATGATCTCCGCCCACTAAATAGCAAAACGCTGCCATGAGATGATTTTCTTTGATCACAATGGATCCCAACGAAGAAATCACACAATTAAAGCCAATATTCACATTATCTTCCAAAATAATGTCGCCGTCATGACATGTCAAAATTGTATTTCTTCCGACGAAAACACCATTGCCGATTTTTATCCCTTTGTTGCCGTCGCCTTTCGCATCCAAAACGCAGTGGTCGTCAATTACCACATTATCGCCGATATGAATTTTGTGCGGATGCCGAATAGCAATGTTGACGCCAAAAACAACATTTCTGCCGCAACTTCCCAAAATGAGCGGGTAAAGCTTTTTTCTCAAAACAAGGCCCAGCGCGCCAGGAACCCAACTTGTCAACGTCATTACCAATTCAAACTTTAACAAATTCCACAAGCCTTTTTTTCCTAAAACGAGTTCCTGATACTTTGCCATTGCCGATGTTTTTTGATCAAGCAGCTCTTTCTGCGTATCTAAAATTTCCTCTCTGGTCTTGGTTTCGGTTGTTGCCATTTCGCTCTCCTTTTCCAAAAAAGTTTTATCAATTTTTCCTTCTTTTCTAAAAATATATAAAACACCGCCAAAAATTCCCAACGCTAAAATCATGGCGTAAGCGATCCAGGAAAAAGCGATCGCCTGCGCCGTGGTCACGCCGTACAATCCCAGCAAGAAAACAAACAAGTTTTCCCGGATACCGATGCCATTGATGGAAAGCGGTATCATTTGCAAAAACAAAGCGATGGGGATAATAATCCAGAATTTCATAAATGGAACATGCAATCCCATGGCTCGGGAAATCAAAAAATAGTGAAAAATCACATTGATTTGTAAAAGCAAAGAAAGCAGCAGCGAAACTACCAACGCTTTGTTTTTTCCTCTTAAATTGACAAATGCTCCGGAGAATTTATTCACAATTTTTCGAAAAATGCCGAATCCCGGAAGGTTAAAAATTTTTGCCAAAATTCGCGCTTTTCCCTGTTGTAGAAAAATTCCCTGCAAAACAAGCCACATCAGGACAAAACACAGAACGACCCACAGCCACAACAACGGCACATGCTGGCCGATTTCCCGCGTCAACGCCACCGCGATGATGGCAAAAACTACTAACGCAAACATACCGATAAATCGCTCCACGCCGACAGTGGCGATGGATTTCAATTTCGGAAATCCTTTTCGCCAGGAATCGTAAGCGCGAACCGCGTCTCCGCCAATGGTGGACGGCAAAATGTTATTGAAAAACATCGCCACCGCGTAAGATTCAACCAGATAAGAGACCGGCAAATCCATCTCCTGCGCCAGGGCAAGTACCCGCCAACGATAAGCGCTGGCGTAATATCCCACCGCGTGCAGCGAAAATGACAGCAGCAAAATCCACGGATCCGCAGACTTAACCGCCGCCCAAATTTCGGACAGATTCGTTCGGTTCAACAAATAGTAAATCAACGCTGCACTGATGATTCCCTTGATCAATGTGAAAAGATGCCGGCGCGGACTTTTCTTTGCCATCTGGTCTTTGCTTAATGTCGTTCTTTCTTTTGCCATAGATTTTCTCTATTAAAATTAAAGTAGATTGTTTTCTTGATACCAATCAGCGGTAATCTTCAAACCTTCTCTTAAGGAAACTTGCGGATTATAGCCCAATAGCCGCTTTGCTTTAGAAATATCAAACGCTCGGTCTTTGGTGAAAAACTCCAGTCTCCGGCGATAAAGTGGCGGATGAATGCGAAAAGGATAACACGCCGCCTCGCACAAAACAGCAGCAATCCAGACCGGCAACAGGGGTACCCTCTTTTTCGGCTCAGGCACGCCCAAAACCTCCGCCAGAATCTTCACATATTCATTCAATGTCACGTACTCATTTCCGCCCAGCGTAAAAACTTCCCCGACAGCCTCTTTCTTCTCCCCGCAGAGAATGATGCCCTGCACCAAATCTTTCACATAAGTTAAATGATAGAGCACGTTCCCGCTGCCGATCATGCGAAACTTTCCGCTGTTCACAAATTTGAAAATTTTCAAAAAACGCGTATCGCCGGGGCCGTAAATTCCCACCGGCCTGAAAACCACGCCTTCGATGTCATGTTCTCTGAAAAATTGTAACGCTAATTTCTCTCCCTGAACTTTTGATTCCTGGTAATAGTCCAGCGGATTGTACGGATCTTCTTCTTTTGCCGGAGGATTTTTGATTTCACCCTGCACGCCAACCGTGCTGCAATGAACAAACCGTTTCACTCCGGCATCCAGCGCGCTCTCCAACAAATTTTTCGTTCCGCCCACATTCACGTCAAAAAACAGATGGCGCGGTACATCCTGCTCGCGAAAAATTGCCGCAATGTGAAAAACAATCTCTGCATCCTTCACCGCGGAAGCCAGGGTCTCTTTTTTCGTCAAATCGCCAATCACAACTTCAACGCCCAATTTGTCCAATTTACTCCTATCCTGCCCGGGCAGCGCCAACGCTTTGACACGGTAGCCTTTTTTTACCAATTCTTCAGCCAGATGTCCGCCTGTAAATCCGGTCGCGCCGGTCACCAATACTGTTTTGTTCATATTTTTTTGTGCCTCGATTTTATTGATTGGAAAATCCGAATATTTTTAAGCCGGAATGTAAATTTGCTCAACTTCCTGAATTTCCGTCTCTTTTTTTTCCTTTGACCAGCCTAGTTCTTTGGCCATGATTTCCGCCGCTTCGGCGACAGCTTCCTCCCCCGGATGGCCGGCAGAGCCAAGGTCTGTCCGGCGTAAAATGACATCGGCTAACTTTTGCGCCATTTCTTTCCTCACGGCGTGAATCACCTCAGCGCGCAAAACTTCATCCGATCCGTCAAGCTTCCGCAAATTTTCTTCACCTTCGCGTTCGTATTCGAGAATTTCGTCCATGGCAGAGCCGTAGTTGTGGCTCAAATGAGCGACCACTCTGCGGTCGAGTTTTTCGGCGAGTTGCTCGCTTCGCTCATTCACAAAATCTTCGAACATGTCAATCTCACCGCCGTAAAGCCGAATTCTGTCCGTATGGCTGAGCGGCGACTTTTTTCCCATTTTTTTAAACACAAAATCCACCGTCTTTTTCGCCACATCCCGCGCTGTCGTGTATTTCACGCCGATGGCAGTAATCAACCCCTGAATTTTATCTTCTTTGTAATGGTCAAAAATTTTATAATGACGCATCAGTTGTACTTCGCCGGTTTTAGGATTAGTGCCATCCATGGGCAAAAACCCGCCGTAAAAATAAGTGACTTCTTCGCGCTTGATTTTTGCCGTCGGATATGCTTCATTCACATCCGCCAGAAACGACGCTATTTCTTCCTCGGTAATTTTAAATTTATCTTGATCGCCGTAGTAAGGGCGATGATTGGTGCCGATGATCGTCTTCCCGCGCCAGGGGGCGAAAAATAAAATCCGATGGGCGCGGTATTCTCGGCCGTCCTCAAAAACATGGCGGTACGGTCCCGACAAGCCGGCTGCATATTGCCCCATAATATCGCGATTGACGACAATATTCATCGCTGTCGATAAATTGAATTTTTTCCGAGGAGTTCTTCCGTTCAGATCTGCCAGAATTTTGTCCACCCAGGGACCGGCATCGTTTATCACCATGTTTGTCCGGATGACAAAATCATCCCCGGAGATCATGTCGTGAACTTTGACGCCGGCAATTCGATCATTCTCCAGAACGAAACCGCTAGCTTTCACATAATTTGCTACCACAGCGCCTTTATTCGCCGCAGAAATAACGTAATGCAATAAAAGTCGCTCTGTATTGTAACATTGGCAATCGTACCACAAGGCGCCGCCGTTCAAATTGTATTTATCATAACCGGGAATGAGTTCTTTCAACTTTTTCGGCGACATGGTTTTGCTGAGCGGCATATACTTGTGCGGATCCGCGAGACCATTGCGATCAAAGCCAACGATATCATTTGCCAGCAAAGCCAGCGCCAACGCCGGTCTGCTTTTTAATTTCCAACTATACGTCGGCATCAAAATCGGCAGCGGATGGACAAAATTAGGCGCAATGTACATTAAAATTTTTCTTTCCCGGATTGACTCGCGCATTCGTTTGACGTCAAATTGCTGCAAATAACGCAGTCCGCCGTGAATAATTTTCAGACTATTCGCCGAAGTCGCGCCTCCGAAATCGCCTTTGTCAATCAACGCTACTTTTAATCCCCGCAATGTCGCGTCCCAGGCCGTCGCTGCGCCATAAATTCCGGCGCCAATGACAACCAGATCATATTTCTCATCGCTCATTTTTTTCAAATTTCTTTGCATTTACCTCTCCACATCAGTCATTGACTCATCATTTCATGTACAAATCGCTCCATTTTTCAAACATCATCAGCGCCCACAACCGATGGCTGTGGTTCTCTTTGCCGCTCAAATGTTCGGAAATGAGCCGCTCGACAAAGCGAGAATCAAAAAATCCTTCTGCTTTAATTCTGTCTGAATTCAGTAAATCCAGCATCATCGTTTTCAATTCATTTTTAAGCCAATTTTTGATGGGGATGCTGAATCCTTCTTTCCCGCGATATAAAATTTCTTCAGGCAGATATTTCCTCATTGCCTCTTTCAAAATCACTTTCGATTTTTTGCCCTGCAATTTGGCGGTGCCCGGGATAGAAGCCGCCAGTTCTACGACGCGATGATCCAGAAACGGAACCCGTGCCTCCAGCGACGTCGCCATGCTCATGCGATCGACTTTCACCAAAATATCATCCACGAGATAAGTTTTCACATCCACGTACATCTGTTGATTTACTTCATCAGTTGTTTGCGCCGCGCTATGCTCAAAATAATCCAAAATAAATTGATACGGAGAGGCGTCCGACATACCGGACCTCATTTCCGGTGTGTAAAGCATTTCCCGTTCTGCATCCTGTAAAAAAATCATCCACCGCGTGTGTTGCAATTGCGACGGCAATTTTGTGCCTTCCACAAATCTCTTGGCGCGATTAATCAGTCCCTTCTTTTTCGGCGAAGGTGGTAATGAATCAACAAGTGGCCTGACCATTCCTTTTTTCAGCCAGCTTGGCAATTTTGCGTATTTGTTGGCAATTTGATGCGCCAAATAAGTATCGTAGCCGCCGAAAAGCTCATCTCCGCCGTCTCCGGAAAGCACAACCGTCACATGCTCACGCGCCATTTTGGAAACCAGGTAAGTCGGAAAAATGGAAAAATCGCCGAACGGCTCATCCAGGAAATGAATTAAGCTCTCCATCAACTCCAGTGCATTTGGCCGGATGATGGATTCAAAATGTTCCGTCTGATATTTTTGGGCGATCAACCGCGCGTAGTTGAGCTCATTGTACGTTTGATCCTCAAATCCGATGGAAAAAGATTTCACCGGCTGATTCATCACCTGCGCCATGAGCGCCACAATCGTGCTGGAATCAATCCCGCCGCTCAAAAATGCGCCCAAAGGCACATCACTCATCAAACGGATTTTTACCGCATCCTGCAAAACCTCGACCAATTTTTCCTGCGTTCTTTGCGGATCAAATTCGTCCTGCCCCATCTGCAGATTCCAATAAGAACGCAAATAGATTTCATTTTCTTTCAGCGTCAGAGTTTGACCGGGCGGCAATTTTCGAATGTCCTGAAAAACACTCAACGGCGCCGGAATATATTCAAATGTCAAAAAATTGTCCAGCGCCTGCAAATCGATGCGACGCGGCACTTCACCCGCCTGCAAAATTGATTTTATTTCTGAGCCAAAAATGAATCGTTTTTTATCGAAAAAATAATACAGCGGCTTGATGCCGATGCGGTCGCGCGCCACAAAAAGCGATTTTTTTTTCTCATCCCAGATGGCAAAAGCAAACATGCCATTCAGTTTTTCCACGCATCGCTCGCCGTATTCCTCGTAAGCGTGAATGATGCTTTCCGTGTCTGCCTTGGTGGCAAAGCGATGGCCCCTGGCGATCAATTCCTTGCGCAATTCCTGATGATTGTAAATTTCTCCGTTAAAAACAATCCACACGTCACCGGTTTCGTTGGAGATGGGCTGTTTTCCCGTCGCCAGATCAATAATACTCAAACGCCGCATTCCCAATCCGACTTCCCGCTTGACGTAAATTCCCTCGTCGTCAGGTCCGCGGTGCACAATAGCGTCGGTCATTCGCCTGAGTTGGCTTTCTTCGACGCGCTGGCTAAAATTTGTATGGACAACTCCGCAAATTCCGCACATTAATTTTTCTCTCCGCTTTCGTGCCGACTGTTCAAATACTCGTAAATTCCGCTTAATTTTTTCACATAAATTTCAAAGCTGTATTTTTCGGCGGCCAACTTTTTAGCATTCCTGGAAATCTTTTGTTGCAAGTTTTCGTCCTGCATTACTTTCAATAGCCCCTGGGAAAACGACTCGGGCGTGCACTCAGTGAGCATCGCGACATCAGGATTCAATACTTGGGTGTGCGTCGTATGGTTTGTGGCGACAATCGGCTTCCCTGAGCGCAAATACGAATAAATTTTCAACGGCGTATTATTTCCTTCAATTCGCGGCGTGACCAGTATGTCCGCAATTTCGACAAATTTGGGCACCCAATCAGGCGTCACCTGTCCCGTAAACCGAAAATATTGTGAGAGGTTATTTTTTTCTACCATCGTTTTGTATTTTTCAACCTGATCGGGATTCCCGCCGACGAGCACAAATAATGCCTGATCTGTTTTTTTTACAATATTCCTGCTGGCGTCTATTAACAAATCCAGACCCTGATAAGGCTCAAAAGTCCCGGCGTACAATATTATTTGTTTAGAATCCAAATCATATTTTTTTCTGATTTCGTCAGAACCGACCTCGGGTTCGCTAAAAACGAGACTGTTATCAGCCACGTTCTCGATCAATTCCTGTTTTTTCTCAGGCCATTTTTCATGCACATAATTGAAAAGTTCAGGGCAAATAGTGATCACCGCCTCAGAATTTTGGATGGTCATATTTTCCAACGACGCGAATATTTTGATCAAAAATTTCAATTTTGTGAATTTGAAATTTGTTAATTGCTGCGGCAAAGAAGAATGCATATCGTACAGATGAACTGTTTTGAACCATTTCGCCAGCCAAACGCCGAAAAAACCAGCCTCTTCGTGAGTGTGGATCACATCGTAATCATTTTTGAACAACAGCGCCCACGATTTCATCAATACAAAAAAATCAACAATAATTTTGCGTTTTGACGGGCCGACCTGAATGCTTTTGACAAAAGGCACTTTCAAAATCCGGTGATAAGTCACATTTTCAAAGGGAATTGTTTGACCAATATGATAAGTGACCAGATCAATCTTGTGTCCCAAACTCGAAAGCGTGTTTAGCCGATGCAACACACTCAGCGGTGTCCCTCTTGGCGTAAAAAATGGTTGTGGCGCAATCATCAAAATTCTCATTGTTGATTCCCCGGTTGCAGTGCTAAAAATTTTTTATTTTTCAAATTGATGTTGCCGGTTTTTAGCTGGCGCCGTACCCGAACGAAACAACGAACACGGTTTTAAACAAAAGTTTGATATCCAACCACAAAGACCAGCTATCGATATACTCCAGGTCCATTTCCATCCAGCGATCAAAATTGACATTATTGCGTCCGCTGACCTGCCAGATGCAAGTCAGGCCTGGCTTTAAGCTGAGACGGCGCCGTTGCCACAGTTCGTACATTTCGACTTCCACCGGTAAAGGGGGGCGCGGGCCCACGATGCTCATGTCGCCCTTTAACACGTTGAACAGTTGAGGTAGTTCATCAACGCTAAGCTTTCGAATGATCCTGCCGACTCTGGTGATTCGCGGATCTCTTTTTATTTTGAAAACCGGGCCGTCCATCTCGTTCATCTTTTCCAGCATTTTCTTTTTCATCTCGGCGCCGACTATCATTGACCGAAATTTGTACAAAGTAAATTTTCGTCCATTTAAACCAGAACGCGTTTGCTTGAAAAGAACAGGGCCCTTTGATTCCAATTTAATAGCAATGGCAGTAATCAAAAGCACCGGCGATAACAAAAGCAGCATAATTAAAGAAATGACAATATCCATGATTCTTTTTATGAACAACTGCCATTCATTGGCGTGAAACGTCTCAAATTCTAACAGCGGAAACTCTTCAAAATTCGTCTGTTTGATTTTCGCGATGCGTAAGTCGTATAAGTCCATGGAAATCGACGTGGCGATTCCCTCGCGCTCGCAGGCTAAAATTACATCGTCCAGTCGATGCAGCCAGAGTCGGGGGACAACAAAAATAACGCGATCGACTACTTTCCTGTGTAAAATAAACGGGATATCCTGCAAACGGCCAAGAACGCGATAGCCTTCGATTTTTTTTCCGTACATTCCATGTTCATCATCGATCAAACCGACAATTCGCAAGCCCCAATTGGAATGACTTTTTACGACACGAATAAAGCGCCGCGCTCTTTTTCCGGTTCCAACCACGAGCAAGTTGATCTGATTGAACCCGCGCTCATGCATCGCATCGAGTAACGCAAATAAAATTTGCTTCTCAATTATCAAAGCAAGAGCGGTCGTGACAGTGAATACGCCGATATAAAGACGACTGGCATATTTCATTTGTGACAGAAAAAAAATGCTGCCGAAAACAAGCACTGACAATAGCGCAGATTTAACAATATTAGTTAATTCCTTGAGAAATGTACGCGTTCGAAAGTCTCGATAGGCATTGAATGCGTTCAATAAAATCAGCCACGTCGGAATCACTGCCAGGGTCAAAATTGCATTCTTCTGGGAAAAAAACAAAAATCCTTGAAACGTTGGCTCACTCGCGTAAGCCATCTCTTGAAAATTCGTGATTGAACGAATCAAGTCATCTATAAAATATGACGCCACAAACGAAAGTGCGACAATAATCGCATCCGTCGTTTTTAAGATATTGGCGATAAAAGCCTCTTTTTCTTCTACCATCTAACCCCTCATCTCATGATGCCGGCCGTTAGCTGCATTCCCACGCTTGCTCCCGTACAAATTATTAGTCCTGATTTTGCTTGAACCACTGAATAAATTGACGAATTCCCTGTTCAACGGGAACCTTCGGACGATAGTTTAGATCCTGAGCCGCTTTTGAAATATCTGCATAAGTTATCTTCACATCTCCCGGTTGCGGTGGTAGCCATTTAATGCGCGCCGTTTTGCCCACTTCTTTTTCAAGCAAATGAATCAATTCCATCAATTCGACAACTCTCGACTCGCCCAAATTGTAGATTTGATAGCCTTGGCAATGTTCAATGGACCGAACGACGCCATCAATGATGTCAGTGATATAGGTAAAATCGCGTTTAACTTTGCCATCTCCATAGACGGGTATTTCTTGATTGTGCGCGATTAATCGCGTAAATTTATGTATCGCCATATCAGGCCTCTGCCGTGGGCCATAAACGGTAAAAAACCGCAGACAGGTGACCGACATTCCATACAATGCCGAATAAGTAAACGCTAACAGTTCACTTGCTTTTTTGGTCGCGGCGTAGGGAGAAATCGGATTGTCCACATTGTCACTCTCGGAAAAAGGTACCTTTTTGTTATTTCCGTAAACAGAAGAAGACGACGCCATCACGAATTTTTCAATCTGATGCTGCCTGGCCATGTCCAGCAAATTCAATGTGCCTCTGACATTGACCTCCTGATACAACTTTGGTTGCTGCACAGAAGGTCTGACGCCAGCTCGGGCCGCCAGATGGACAATGACGTCGAAATCATTGTCATCGAATAATTTTTTCAGTAAATTTTCATCCAGAATATTCCCGCGCACCAGATCAAATTTTGGGTGATCAAAAACCGCAGCAATATTTTTCTCTTTTATGCGCGGATCGTAATAATCATTAAAATTATCGAGACACGTAATTTGCCCCCCATCTCTGAGCAGCCTTTCTATCAGATGCGAACCGATAAAACCAGCGCCGCCGGTAACCAAATAATGCATATACACCCTCTCTTAATAATGATAATAACTATATCCTTCGTGACCAAAATCCGCCGACGTCCCGTTTAACACTACGCCTAAAATTCTCACCGGGACATTTTTAAATAACTCAAGTTTTTGCCGAGCAACATCTCTATCCGTGACGCCCGAACGAACGACAAGCACTAAGGCGTCAACTTGAGTTCCCAGAACAATGGCGTCTGTCGCGGCGTTAAGCGGCGGACTATCAAAAATGATCATATCATATTTTCGTCTTGCCTCATCCAAAAATCGCTGCATTTGATGCGACCCTAACAACTCAGACGGATTTGGCAGCAAAGAGCCGCAGCTAATGAGAGAAAGGTTGGGAATAAGAGTCTCATTGACAATATGCTGAAAGCCGACCATTCCCGTCAAAAAGTTCGTCAGTCCGGGCTCTTTGGGCACGCCAAACGTGTTGTGCAACACGCCCCGTCGCAGATCAGCGTCAATGAGCAGAGTGTTGCTCTTGTGCTGCGCCATGGAAATGGCAATATTTGCAGAGGTAAACGATTTTCCGTCACCCGGTGCGGCGCTGGTAAGCACCAAACTTTGCACCCGGCCGGTATTTTTCGAATACACCAAATTCGTCCGCAACGACCGATACGCCTCGCCTATCGGCGTCGGAGAATAGTCATAAGTGACCAACTGTTGGTCTATCTGTTTTATTTTTTCCGAATCCTGATAATCATGAATCTCGTCAAAGTCAATGTTAGGAATCGTTCCTAAAACTTGCAATTTTAAATATCGTTTCACATCCTCCACTGTTTTGATCGCCTTGTCGAAAAACTCCAGCGCCAGCGCAACGCCGAGCCCCAACATCAAGGCGAAAGCACCGCCCATGACCGCCTTTTTTTTCTTGTCGCGGACCATCGGTTCGTCGGGGGTAATCGCCGGATCCAAAATATCAACGTACTCCGTCTCAACTGCGTTCGTCAGTTGCGCTAATTGTGATTTTGTAAGCAATTGCGCATGAATATCTTCTTTGGCTTTCAACTCGCGTTGCAATTCAGTTAGTTGGTATTCTTCTTCCGGCAAACGTTTCAATTTGTAGTCCAGCGTCCCTTTTTCCGTCTGCAACTCAGAAATTTTCTTGTTCAAATCTTGTAACTGATTTAAAGATTCCACGCGCACCGCACTCCGGACTTCGCGAATCTGCGCCGCTAATTTTTTTGCATCTTCATGCTCGGCAGAAAATCTGGTGACTACTTGATTGTAACTTTGCACCAAATCAGTCAATTGATTGCGTAACATTCCCATCTTCGGATTATTTGCAAACGTGGGAAGCTCCGTAATTTGCTGATAGACATATTTCAAATCCTCATCCGGATTTGCTCCGGAATAACTATCAATTTTCGCGAGAAGCTCTTTTAAGTCGTCGCGGCTTTTTACGCTCCCCGACAATTCGCCCTCCACCAGAGCCAGATCTCTGACCGATTCCTGGGTTTCTGAGTTTAAGCTAACTTTATGTCGACTCTTGAACTCTTTCAATCTCTGATCAGTTTTGGCAAGCTCTTGCTCGCTATACTGAAGTTGTTCGTCAATTGTCTTTTTATAATTTTCTATGGCATTTTTTTTAAGCAGCTTGCTCTCATTGACAAAAAGAGCAGCCAGGCGGTTTACTTTTTTTGCCACCATTGCCGGATTTGGATCTGTCATCGTGAGCATTAAAATGCCGCCACCGCCAGTACGTCGCACCGCGGTATTCGCCTGGAATGCCTTGACGGCGCTGCGCATACTACGAATGGAAAAAAATATTTCTTTTGGCAAATTACGGACGTTAGAATGCAATGCAAAGGAAAAACCATTTTGCGTCTCATGCAATTTACCGATAACGTCTTCTAATCTGCCCTGATCAATAGCATTCTCAGATTCATGCACAATTCTATATATGGTATAAGTCCCATCGTCTTTCCAGCGCAAGACATATTTCCCGCTCACAGGAGTGTTGGTTGTCTGAAATTCCTGAAATACTTCCACTCGATTTACCGACAGTGGGTCGTCCATGCTCAGCGTCAGTCCTAATTGCGCAACAACGCGCCCGGCAAAAGATCGACTGGTCAACTCGATGATACGGCTGTCGTCAATGACATAACATACTCCCCGCCACTCGCTAAATTGCGGAATCGTATGCGACAAGTTGCTTCATAAACCGGAGGCTGCTTTTTCAGATAATATGCCCATGGAACAGTGATCATAAGCGTGATAATGAGAATCAACCACTTCCGCTTCCACAATACCATTAAATAACGCTTGAAATCAATATTAAAGCTCTCGTCGCCTAACTCATTTTCAAAGTAAATCTCTTTTTCAAAATTATTCGAGTCCATATTTGCTCGACTCCCCTCAAAATAAACAATACTTCGACCTTGCCGGTTTCTATTTTTTGTAATTTTGCCAACGAAGAACCAAGAAATACAATGAAGCAATACTCATTCCGAATCTGAGATAATCAAAAATTTCTCGGAGGCCGAAATGACGTTTTGGTTTCGCAACAATTTGATCACCGGACTGCACACCGATATCCTCCAGCGAATACCCTTTTTCAAATCCTGCTAACAAATTTTCAATTACAACTTCGTCATTGCGAACCACGCTGATGCTATTCAAATCACAATTCCCTTGAGGCCCGCCTGCTTTTTCGAGCACATCCCACAAAGAGGCCTGCGGATTCACCCGGTAAGCGCCAGGCTTATAAAATGGGCCACTGATCGTGATACGAATTAATGGCGTAATGGAAATATAGGGCTCGGTAAAATACGACTTATAGACCTCGACCAGCTTTTCCGCCAATGTGTAGCGATTATAGCCGACAACCTTAAGCGCTCCGACCAAAGGCAACAAAATATAACCCCGGCTATCGATCGCATATTCGCCGCTGATATTAATCACCCCTCTGTCCTTTTGCTTGTAAACATCTATAAAATTAATAGATAATGCGTCGCCCGGGTAAAATTCGTTTTTTGCAACATAATTTTTCCCTTGCGGAAAAGAAGGTTTGAAAAGCGTCAAGCCAATGATTACGATCAGAGCAAATTCAAACCCAAAGCCACGTTTCAAATGATCCTTCATGATTTGCATCCCTCATTTTGCTTTATGATTATAACGCCAACGCTATTTTTTTGCAGAAGCAAAAAATCATAAAATTTATTTTTTTTCAACGCGAACGATAGAAACGATAACGTTTTTCTTTTGTATCCAAACTATATTTTTTCAGAATATCATATATTTTAAAAATGCTGACTTTCTCAAATCCAAATCGCTTCACATTTAGTTTTTTCCTCACCTGCCACACCCCTCCGTCAGGATCCTCAATTACGATCAATTTGATTTTTTCGACCAACGGTAGCATTGCTTCATCTACTTTAGGTTTTGTAAATTTGAATCTGGAGCGGGCGCGGCGTTCTTTGGCTCCGTCTTTAGTAGCAATTTCTCGCGGCAGAGCGATTTCAATTTCATCGACTTTTTTCGTCGGCGTATTTTTGCTCCATTGTTTTCCTTGCGTAATATTATTTCCCATACTTATATCAAAATCATTCAAGGATTCTTCTATCGTGTCGTAGTAATCTAAAATGCGATGAAACTCTAACATTTCAAACACGTCATAAACTTCCGGCGTCATTTGTACGACTTTCAAATCACCGCCGTTTTCCCGAATATTTCGGATTTCGCCGACAAAAACGCCCCAGCCCGCGCTGCTGACGTAGTTTACTCTGCTCATATCGACAACGAGATGATACACACCATCATTAAGCAAGTTTCTCAAACGATTTGATACTTCCGTGGACGTCGTGGTATCCAAAAATCCCTTGAGTTGAAGCAGGGCAATGTTCTGTCGCGCGCCGACATAATTGAAAGCAATGTCAATTCCTTGCATGAAATTTCACCAAATATTTTTTATGAGACACACTTCACCCTTCAGTAATGGCATAGTGCACAGCAAATTCAATGCCACTAACTTGTTAAGAAAACTTCATCTTCTCAACGCTTAAAATAAAGAAATTAGGAACAAAATCATCCTGAAAGAAAGGGCGGGGAATGTACTTGTGCGAAACAATGTATTAGCGTGGGACACGATAAACAATGTTTTTTATGAAGTTAGCGGCAACACAGCGCTCGCCAATCGCAATAAATTGAAAGATTAACGGGATAACTCCATTTCACATGAGCTTTTGATATAAATCCACATAAAAAGGAACGACCTTTTCCCATGAAAAATCCTGTTTCATTGCCCGCTGGATCAATTTTTTCCACGTAGCTTGATTTTTATAATGATTTAATGCTCGCTTCAACGTCGCCAACAGGGCCGCTGATGAATATTCTTGAAAAACAAAGCCATATCCTCTCTTGGTCTCATCTGAAAAATCCTTTATGGTATCTGCCAGTCCTCCGGTCGCGCGGACAATGGGAATCGTGCCATATTTTAAGCTATAGATCTGATTTAAGCCGCAAGGTTCAAATTTGGAAGGCATCAGAAAAAAATCCGCGCCAGCCTCAATCAGATGCGATAGCCGATTATCAAATTTCAACTGAACTGATAATTTATTTGCATATTTTCCGGCTGCTTGTTCCAAAATGCGTTGATATTTTGCTTCTCCGACGCCAAGCACTACAAGCTTCAAATCAAATTTCATCAACTCCCTGAGCGCGTCACAAATCAAATCAAATCCTTTTTGCTCGGTGATTCGCGAAATCATGCCGACCACCGGCACATCTGCCTCAAAGGGAAGCCCAACGCTTTCCAACAATGCTTTCTTATCCAAAAGCTTCCCTGAAAGATCAGAAGCGGAATAATTGTGCGGAATCAATTTATCAGTTTCCGGATTCCAGTTACCGTAATCTGCTCCGTTGACAATCCCTGCAAGGTCCTTTTTTCGTTTTCGAAGATATTCCTCCAAACCGAATCCATACTCTTTAGATTGTTGAATCTCTTTGGCGTATGTCTTGCTAACCGTATTTAATAAATCAGCCGTCAAAATTCCGCCCTTGAGATAGTTTACTTTGTTCCATAATTCAAGTGGGTTATTTTTAGAAAATTCATCTTGGGAAATCCCAATGAAAGGCAAAATATCTTTTTCAAAAATACCTTGAAATGCAACATTATGAATCGTCAATAACGCGCGCGTGTGCTCAAAGAAGGGGTCCCCGGCATACGTTGTTTTCAAAAAATACGGAATTAAGGCAGTTTGCCAATCATTGCAGTGGATAATATCAGGCTGCCAGTGGAGCGTTTTCAAAATTTCCAGGGCGCTTCGACTGAAAAATGCAAAGCGCTCCGCATTGTCAGAATAGTCCAGGTTTGTTTTTGGATCCAGGTACAAACCTTCGCGCTGAAAATAATCGTCATGATGGACAAAATAGACCTGAACTTTGCTGTTCGGCAAAAATGCAGATTTCACGCTGGTTAAAAGAACCTTATTTCCCATGGGAACTTCAATATCCCGCAACCGTATCACATCGCGCAAGACATATTTTCTGTCATTAATAAATTTGTATTTAGGCATGAAAATTCGGATGTCGTGTCCCGCATCTTTAAGATATTTTGGAAGCGAGCTTGAAACGTCGCCGAGACCACCGGTCTTTGCAAATGGCGTCACTTCAGAAGAAACATACAAGACTCTTAATTGGTTTTCCATTATCTCCAATCCCTATTATATCACAAAACAAATATTGGCGAACGCAACTGTCCCGATCAGCCCACTTCTCTTAGCCGTCGGGCTGCATCTTCGGGGCGAACCTCATTAATATAAAATCCTGTGCCCCGTTCAAATCCAGCTACATTCGTCGTGACAGGTAGTATTTCCGCGTGCCAGTGAAAATATTGAGAATTCCCACCCTGAAAAGGCGCTGTTTGGATTAAAAAATTATAAGCTTCCAATCCAATTGCGCGATCAATTCGATTCAAAACATCCTTTAACAAAATAGCAAAATCATGAATTCGGCTATCATTTTCTTGCTCAAACATGGAAACATGCCGCTTCGAAACCAGCCATGTTTCAAAAGGAAAGCGCGAGGCGAATGGCTCGAAGGCGACATACTCAGCCGATTCTCGCACAATCCGCGAAGAATCTTCCAGTTCATTGGCAATGATATCGCAATATAGACAACGTTTATTTTCTCTGTAATATTTTTGCAAACGACGCAATTCAAGTGCAAATTTTGTAGGCAAAATCGGTGTGGCTATAATTTGTGTATGGGGATGAGATAAAGAAGCCCCTGCTTTTTTCCCAGCATTTTTAAAAATCAGAGCATATTGGAGTTTATTATTTTTTTTGATATCTTTAACTCGTTTGCTGATTACCATCAAAATACGCGCCAATTCATTAATTTTCAAGGTAAATAGTTTTGCATTATGATCAGGAGTTTCGATGATCACCTCATGCACGCCGACGCCGGGAACGGAGTTATACACAAAATTGTGACGCACAAAAACTCGAGAAGTTTCAATTAAAGCAGGAAATTTATTTGGAACAACACGCACCGACCAACCAGATTGATCGGGAAAAGTATTTTTTGCGCGCATGGATTCTATTTCGGGCGGCGTTTGAAATTCATTTCCCGGACAAAAAGGACATTCGTAATCAACAACCAAGTCTGAACTTTCTTCTTCGATTGGTCGATTACTGCGTTCCGGTGAAATAATCACATAGAGACCAGTGAGCGGATTTTCGCGAAACTCAGAGACTATTTCTTGTTCAAACACAAGCCCCACAACCTATAAATCTGTTTGATTAGATTATTTCTCCTGCCGACAAAAAACAAAGGTCGAAGATGATTTTCTTCGACCCGTTCGTATTTTGTGAAATTTGCGCCTATTGTATTTTAGCTAAAAATTCTCGCGCTTTACCCACATACTCGCTGTCGGGATAATCATTAATGAGCCGTTCAAATTCTTCCGCCGCGCGCGCCCGATCTCCGAGCCGAAAATAACAAAGCCCTATTTTTAGCTGAGCGTCGGCCATTTTATTGGATTTTGTAAAGGAAAAAACTTTTGTAAATTCGATAATAGCCTGATCGTAATTTCCCAGGCCGTAGTAACATTCCCCAATCCAATAGCGGGCATTGTCAGCCAAAGAATTAGAAGAGTCAATCGCCAACAATTCTTCGAACATTTTTATTGCCGTTTTGTAATTCCGATTATAATATTCCTGCAACGCCGCTTGGTAATCTTGTTTATAATTTCCGCTAATAGTCGGCGTCCCGCTCGCTGATGCGGCTGCGGGTTTTTGCGTTTCCAACTGGTCCAGCACCTTATCTTTCTCTGCGACACTCGATTTCAGATTAGCAATCTCCGCCTCTTTGTCCGCCAGTTGCTGTTCAAGCGTATCAATTTCTTTCTTGAGTTGATCGTCTGACGTCGACGCCGGTTGCTGCTCTACTGTGCTCTTTTCTTTCTGATCTTTTTTAATGCCCAGCAGTTGCAAAACCTCATCTTCACTGGCTGCTTTATCCTGCTGTGGCGCTTCGCTCTGATTTATGATATTAAATAATTGATCAATCTCCGCTTGATTTTGCGCATTTGACGTGTCCGCCGGTTGCCCGCCAACATCCACGGGCGGCTGATTTGAAGCGCATCCCCAAATCACCAATGCGAACAATCCGACAAAAAAGACAAAAATTTTTGACGAGTTCATGGTTTTATCCCCTTTCACAATTACTTTTGTTTTTTCAACATTAAATATCCCGAACCACCCCAACCAATGAGTGCAGCAATACTGCTGACAATTCGCCATACCTTGGGATGCGAAATGACTTCCACTCTCACAGGAAGCTTGGGCAAACCAGAATAACCGATTCCGCTAATCGCCTCATCGATGGCAATGACGCAATATTCCAGTCCCTGCGGCAAAACATATCTCCCGGGAATTATGCCCTCGTATGCGATTCCACCTTTTGATCTGAGTTTGCCAACTTTCCAGCCACTCGTTCCTACTGGGCGATAAATCACAGAAGCGATTTTCAACTTAGAATTTTCATAAATATCCGCTTTTATCTTAATATCGTGTCCCTGCTCCACACGGTGTACCGGATTGTGTATGACTACCGGCGGCTGGTTGTCCACCTGGGTGCTATCAACTTCGCCCGCCACTCCCAAGGTCGGAACTTGCGCCATATCATCAGGAACGCCGTCGTGATCCAGATAGCCATCGGGATCTTCCGGTATTTCTACTTTCAAATCGAGCTCATCCGGAACCCAATCATGATCTTGATCGCCCCGTTTGCTGGTACGAAAATAATAAGTAAATCCGCCATAGATATTAACAACGGCGTCATTTAGCGGATGCCTATGGTTGACAAAATCAGAATTCAAATCATCCAACATATCAGTCAAAGAGTATCTGTATGTCGCGCCGATATTAAAGTAGATATCTCGATTCTGGGACAAGGCAATCTCTACTCCGGCGCCGCTTTTCAAAAAAGAATCATATCCTTTTTTGGCATTTCCGGTAATTTCGTTGGTATCGGTTTTTCCGTCAATCGTGTAGTCCCAGGCAAATCCGCCACCGCCTAAAATAACATACGGATTAACGCGACTTAAAGGAAAAAAGGAAAATTTTAGGTGACCTTCGTAAGGTATGATTATCGTCTTGAAATTTTTATTTTCTTCGCCATAAACCTGTCCGCCGATCGTGGCATAACCACTTTCAAAACCAACTGCCAAAAATTCAAACAGATTGTAGCTCAGAGTGCCGTAGTACATCGGCTGAAATGGAGGATTGTCAATGTCGCCATCCAGGCGGCTGAGACCTACGCGAAGGCCAATAGCCATGTTTGTCTGCTCACCACCGGCAAGGAGAATTCCGGGGATAGTCAAAAAAGTGATTATTAGTCCCAATAAAATATTTTTAGGTTTCAAATCTATCCTCCTCTATCATAACTAAAATAGTTTGATAAACTTATTACTAAAAATTTATTAAAATTTAGCTAAAAAGTCAAGGTGTTTTTTTTATTTTAACAAATAAGTAGTAAAAATTACCAATAAAACAAAGAAATTAACATTCACATAATTAAAAAATGGTTAATCTTCGACATATTCGCTGGATTCTTAAAAATATTTTCTGCGATAACCGGTTATCGGTCACCTGATCTACCCGTCAAAAATCGTATCGAAACAGCTCCGTTCAAATTTTGTGCTTCGAGACTCTAATATTTTACTCCATTCGCTGCCAAAAAAGTTCCGCCCAGATTGTTAATTCGTATCAAAAATATTGATAGCGGCGAAACGAGGCGTGCAAAATAAAACCAGCCATCAGAAAACAGGTCGCCATGAACGAGCCGCCGTAGCTCAAAAATGGCAAAGGAAGACCAGTCACCGGGAAAATTCCGACCGTCATGCCGGTATTTACCACAATATGAAACGCCAACACAATCACAGCCCCGAATGTGAGCAGACTCAAAAAACGATTTTTGACGACTGCACTGACATAGATGCCGCGCAATATTATGAACAAAAATAAAGCCAACACAAAAAAACTTCCCAGAAAACCAAATTCTTCGCCTATCACCGAAAACACAAAGTCCGTGTGCTGCGCCGGCAAAAAACGCAGTTGCGTTTGCGTGCCGTTCAAAAATCCTTTTCCGGCAAATCCCCCGGAACCAATCGCGACCTTTGATTGGATCACTTGATAACTTAGCCCATAAGGATCCGCCTCGATTCCCAGGAATGTCAAAATTCGATGTTTTTGATAACCATGTAATCGATTCCACAACAAAGGCGTGATCACGCCGACGATAATGCTCGAGCCAAACAACAGCGCTGAGACTGCCAGCCCGCGCTTGAAATAAAAAGATAAAGCTACGATTGCGACAATGATCACAAAAAAAGTATAAAAATTAAACGACGCCGCCATCACCAAAAATGGCGTCACTATCGCAAACGCGTAAAATGACGGCAGCCCCGCCCAATAGAGTATGGGCAACACAAACGCGAGGAAAACCAACGACGTGCCCAAATCCGGTTCAACAAAAATTAGTAAACAAGGAAATCCAACAATTGCAAAGGCGAGCAAAATATCCTTCAGACGCCGCAAATCTCTATCCTCATCGCTCAAATATTTTGACAATGCTAATAAAGTCCCAACTTTTGCCAGTTCCGAAGGTTGAAAACGAACTCCCCCGATGACGAGCCAGCGTCGGATAGATTCTCCATGACTAAAAACGAGCGCCATCAGCAGCAAAATTATGCAAAAAGCATAAATCCAATAGGCAGACAAATAGAGATATCTGGTCGGCAGAAGGATTACAGCCAATGCGATCATGATGCCAATCATCATCCAATAAAATTGTTTCGAAAAATTATCGCTCACCGCGTCTGAGCTGCCATAATGAGAAGCGCTGAAAATTGCCGCCAGGCCCAACAGCGCCAAGATCATTATCGCAGCGATAACCAGTGCATCGCCCGGGAAAATCTTCATTTTCTGCTCAGTCGACATGGCTGAACTCCGTTGAAAAATAAGTTTTCACAATCTCGCTCGCAATCGGAGCCGCCTTATGACCGCCGGAGCCGCCGTTTTCAATAATGATACACATCGCAATCTCCGGATTTTCGTACGGAGCAAAACCTACAAACCAGGCATGAGGCGCGCCGTGGGAATTTTCCGCAGTGCCTGTTTTTCCGGCGACTTCGATTCCCCATTGGCGCGCTGCCTTCGCTGTGCCATTTTCTCCGTTCACCACGCGCCACATTGCCTGGCGTAATATTTCAAATGTTCTCTCGGAAACTCCTTTTATTCGATTCGCTTTGTATGGCGCCCATTCCCGCTCTTTTGTCAAAGGATCTTCTGTATAACGCAATAGATGAAATGGCAGATACTCGCCGCGATTGGCAATAACCATCGCCAACCGCGCCATCTGAAGCGGCGTCACCAGCACGTCGCCCTGGCCGATCGCCTGATTTAATATCAATCCCTTTGTCCAGCGATTTTTGCCGTATTTTTTATCCAAAAATTCACGATCGGGAATAACGCCCCTGCTTTCCCCGGGCAGATCAATATTCGTGACTTGCTGGAATAAAAATTGTCTTGAAATTTCCGCCCATTTGTCCAGGCCGACTTCCAAAGATAGTTGATAAAAATATACATTGCACGACTGCTCGATAGCTTCGACTAAATTTAAAACGCCATGGCCGCCAGGTTTCCAACAGTCAAAGGTTTTTTGGCCTAACCGATAGGAACCGGCGCAATTGAATTTTTTTGTGAACGGATTGACGCCATTTTCCAGCGCGGCTGCTGCCAGCACTAATTTGTACGTGGACCCCGGCGGATACAAACTTTGAATGGCGCGGTGAAAAAGCGGCTTTTGCGGATCAGTAACAATCTTTTGCCATTCATTCGGCGCAATGAATTCGGAGAAAAGACGCTGCGGGTAATCGGGCTTGCTCACCATTGCCAGAATTTCTCCGCTTTGGCAATGGACGACAATCGCGGCTCCTGTTTTGCCTTCCATTTCCCGTTCAAGCAAGCGCTGAAGACGTGCATCAAGGGAAATGTGCAAATTTTTTCCCGGCACAGGTGGGATTTCCGGCCTGTCGGTCAGTGTACGCACTTCTCTGCCCAAGGCATCGACTTCGACATACCTCTGGCCCGGCGTGCCGCGCAAAATTTGATCATAATATTTTTCCAGACCGCGCTTGCCGACAAAATCGCCAATTCTGACTCCCGGATAAGAGCCGCTTTTGATCTCTTCCTTTGTAATTTCGCCGACATATCCCAACAGGTGAGCGGCATTAGCGCTGTCTGGATAGTAGCGCCGCGGCTCAACCTGTACACCCACGCCGGGCAATTCTAATTCATGTTCTTCAATCTGAGAGAGTGTCTCAAAATCAACAAAACTTTTGACTGTCACCGGATTAAAAGGCCCAATCTGCTTTTTTTTAATCTTTCTCTTTAACGCTCCCTCATCTTCAGATAAAATTTTCGCCGCGAGTTGCAAAACCGTGTCATTTTTCAGAACCTCAAAAGGAATCACAAAAACATCGTAAGCCGCATGATTTTCCACCAGCACGCTGCCATTGCGGTCAAAAATCAATCCGCGGTTTGGTTTTAAGATCACTTCGCGAATGCGATTGTTTTCCGAAGCGCGTAAATATTGCTCTTGCTCATATACCTGCAAATAGAAGAAACGCCCAGCAAGCCCCACAAAAACAAAAATAAAAAATAGAGAAAGCTGACTTTGCCTCTGCTTCAGATGTTGCCTGTGATAGTCCATCAAAACGATTTAACCATTTTTGTTTGCCAAAGTCGATTTTGAAAAAGAAAGTAAATCACCAACGAAATAACAAAAGTATAAATCGTGCCTGGTATTGTGCTTCGCCATAAAACTTGCCAAAAAGACATCTCGCTGCCAAGTGAAAATAAAAATTGGTGCAAAATTTCGTGAATGAAAATGAGCAGTAAAAATGAGCCGGCGAAATAGGTCAGCGGATAATCACGATCAGCACGCTGAAAATTACTGCCTATTAACGCAACGATTAATTTTGTGAGAGCGGATAAACCCCAAAAGTGGGTGGCAAACACATCCTGCAATAATCCGGCAACAAAAGCCACCAGCAGCGCCATTACTCTATCTTCGCGAAAACTCACCAGGAGAACTAAAATCAAAATCAGATCGGGAGTTGCGCCATAAATTGAAAAAAGATGCAAAAAACCTGTCTCCACCCAAATGAGCAGCAAAGCAAGAATCAAATATTTTATGAAAGAAATGATCGACATCCGCTCTATTTCAGTTGCTCAAAAATTTTCCGCCTAATAATAAAGACTTCTTCTATCTTATTAAAATCGACGCTTGGTTTTAGTTTAATGGTTAGAAACAATGAACGCGGATCCTCGTCCAATTTCACAACTTTGCCGATGGGCAAACCCGCGGGGTAAATTTCGCCGTAGCCAGAAGTGACGACCAAGTCGCCAATTTCCACATCAGCGCGACGCGCCACATTATTCAGCAAGCAAACGTCGCCACCGCGCCAACTCACAATTCCGCGAACGCGGCTGCGCTGCACTACCGCACTGACGCGAAAATTTCGATCTAAAAGCAATTGCGCCAGACAGGCGTCATCTCCGACGCGATACACTTTTCCTACCAAACCGGCGGGAACGACCAACGGCATATTGCGACGAACCTTGTCCCGAACGCCGACATCAAGCGCCAAACTGTGAACCAAACCATGCTCGCGACGACCAATAACTTTCGCCGGGAGCAATTCCATTGACATCGTTTTTTTGAAATCGAGCATTTTTCTCAAACGCTCGTTCTCCAGGCGCATTTCCTGCAGCGCATTATTTTCCAGCGCCAGCCGCGTATTTTCCTGAAGCAATTGCTGGTTTTCATGCGACAAATGAAAATAATCTGTGACGCGCGTCCAGTCGTGATGCGCGATGCCCATTAATCCTGCCATCCACAATTTGACCGTCTCCACCTGGCGATTTTGATTGGAAAAAATCAATAGCAAGGAAATCATCACCAGCCCGGAAAAGACGAAATAATCGCGATACTGTTGTACTATTCGCTTCAATCGCATGAGCTTAATTCACTCAATGTTTTTAAACGCACAAAAGCCGGACCAATCGTCCAGCTTTGAAATGAAATCCGGTTTTTTTAAATTCTACAAAAAGAAACCTGCTAACTGCCGTACTCGCGCTTGGTTTTGGTCAGCACTTTTTGATATTTGTAAATATCCGTTAAAATCGTACCCGTGCCCATAACGACGGCTTTGAGCGGATCATCGGTAACAATGACCGGCAAATTTGTTTCCTGCCGAATTCTCTCGTCGAGACCTTTGAGCAGAGCGCCGCCGCCGCTCATGATGATTCCTCGATCCAAAATGTCTGCGGACAACTCGGGCGGAGTTCGCTCCAGGCACAATTTCACCGCTTCAACGATGGAATTCACCGGTTCAGTTAAAGCTTCCTGGACTTCACTGCCAGTAATTTCCACTGTTTTGGGAATTCCCTCCAGCAAATCTCTTCCTTTGAGTGTGAGTGAAGATTTTTCATTGTGCGGCGCAGCCGAGCCTAATTTCATCTTAATCATTTCCGCTGAATTGTCGCCAATGAGTAGGCTGTATTTTTTCTTGAAATATTGCACAATCGACTCATTCATCTCATCGCCGGCGATGCGAATAGAAATATGAGTGACAATTCCGGACAGCGCAATAACCGCGATTTCCGTAGTGCCGCCGCCAATGTCCACGACCATACTTCCCACAGGCTCCTCGATAGGCAGGTCGATTCCAATTGCCGCAGCCATCGGCTCATCCACCAAATACACTTCGCGGGCGCCAACATGTTCGGCAGCATCGCGGACAGCGCGTTTTTCCACTTCTGTAATTCCCGACGGAATGGCAATGGCAATGCGCGGTCTGACAAATCGACTCACTTTTGCCTTGCGAATGAAAAAACGAATCATTTGTTCGGTTAATTCAAAATCCGCAATGACGCCGCCCTGCAGAGGCCGAACTGTGATGATTTCTCCCGGCGTTCTGCCGACCATTTCCTTGGCTTCATTTCCATAAGCCACAATTTCCTGCGTGGCCTTTTTCACTGCTACCACAGAGGGTTCGTCGACAACAATGCCTTTGCCTTTTATGTAAATGAGTGTATTTGCTGTTCCCAGGTCAATCGCAATATCGTTAATCATTAAATC
>JAADFU010000095.1 GCA_013152715.1 Calditrichota bacterium | reverse complement strand
GAAGATATTCGTTTCACCTCAAAAAATATGCTTGATTATTACCGTTGAGGTCACTATATTTTGAAAAGTAAAAATTGTATACCTGAAATTAATAATGGAGCAACATAAATTATGAAAAAAATATATTTTGACCATAGCGCGACGACTCCCACAGACCCGCGCGTTGTTGAGGCGATGCTTCCTTACATGACAGAGAAATTTGGCAATGCGTCAAGCATTCATTCCTTTGGGCGAGAGGCAAAAGTAGCGCTTGAAGAGGCGCGGGAGAGCATTGCCGCTTTTTGTGGCGCGCATGTCAATGAGATTTATTTTACCAGCGGCGGTACGGAAGCGGACAACATGGCGATTCAGGGCGTAGCCAGGCAATATTGGGGGGGTAAGAAGCATTTCATTACATCGAAGATTGAGCATCACGCTGTGCTTCATACGTGCGAGAGTCTGGAGAAATTGGGTTTTGAGGTGACTTACCTCAAGCCGGATAAATTTGGCATGATCACCGCTGATGCCGTAGCGGCGGCAATTCGGGAAAATACTGTGTTCATTTCTATCATGCACGCCAATAACGAAATCGGGACAATTAATCCCATTGCTGAAATTGGCGAAGTTGCGCGTGCGCGAGGGATACTTTTCCACACTGATGCGGTACAATCATTTGGGAAACTGCCGCTTGATCTGAAAAATTTGCCGGTGGAAATGCTTGCTGCTTCCGGGCATAAAATTTATGGTCCCAAAGGTGTGGGACTTCTCTTTATTCGTCGCGGCGTGAAATTATCGCCAATTACCTTCGGCGGCGCCCATGAAAGAAATCGCAGGCCCGGAACGGAAAATGTCCCGGGGATCATCGGTCTGGCAAAAGCCGTGGAAATTTGCAAAAATGAATCGGAAAGAGAAGAAGAAAAAATCCGCCAGTTGCGCGATACTTTCTGGGAAAAAATCAAAAGCCGCATTCCAGACGTGATTTTGAACGGTCACCCGGAAAAACGTCTGGCTGGTTTGCTCAATGTCACTTTTTCCGGAATTGAGGGAGAAGCGATTTTGCTCAGTCTGGACATGAAAGGAATCGCCGCCTCCAGCGGTTCAGCGTGCACGTCCGGAAGCACGGACCCGTCTCATGTGTTAGCAGCCATGGGAGTGAAGCCGGAACTGGCGCGCGCCTCGATTCGTTTCAGTTTGGGGCGGGCGAATACGATGGAAGAGATTGACTATGCCGTGGATGCGCTGGAGGAGATTGTAGGCAGGCTGCGGTCGATGTCGCCTTTGAAGTGAGGTTTTGGATAGCCACCGAGGCACCGAGGACGCAGAGGATGATTCAGATGTAGCACACCTTTGAGGTGTACTACATCTTCTCATAAATTTTTGGTGAATGGGATTGAAAAATAAGAACAAAAAAGTAGCCGTTGCCATGAGCGGTGGCGTTGACAGTTCAGTGGCTGCTGCACTTTTGCAGCAGCAGGGATATGAAGTGATCGGTTTGACCATGCATTTGTGGGATTACGATGCAGTCGGCGGCAATGTATTCAATGAATCCAGTTGTTGTTCCGTGGAAACGGCAAATGACGCGCGGGCGGTGTGTCAATCGCTGGGAATTCCGCATTACGTCATTGATGTTCGGGATGATTTTGAGAAACGTGTGATCCAGAATTTCAGCAGAGAATATTTGAACGGCAGGACTCCGAATCCCTGCGTCCTTTGCAATTCGGAAATTAAATGGGATGTATTGATGCAAAAGGGGATTGAGTTGGGCTGCGAATTTTTTGCTACGGGTCATTTTGCGCGCGTGGAAAATGATGAAAAGACGGGCAGAACACTCTTGCTGCGCGGTCTGGATGGGAGCAAGGATCAGGCGTACGCTTTGTGGCGATTGAATCAGGAGCAGCTCCGCCGAACGATTTTGCCGCTGGGAGAATTGACGAAGAAACAGGTGCGTGAACTGGCGGCAAAATTTGATTTGAAAACCAAAGACAAGCAGGAAAGTCAGGAAATTTGCTTTGTGCCTGATAATAATTACGCGCGTTTTTTGCATGAGCGGCATCCCTATTTGGAGTCGAAACTGGAAAACGGGAAAATTGTCGATCACGAAGGCAATGTGTTGGGAGAGCACAAGGGATTTCCTTTTTACACCATCGGTCAAAGAAAAGGACTGGGCATTGCGCTGGGAAAACCAGCGTACGTCACGGACATTGACGCCGAAAGCAACGTCATCGTTGTCGGCTCGCGCGATGATTTGAATGTGCGCGGACTTGTGGCGCGGGAGACGAACTGGATTTCCGTTGAGAAATTGGAAGCGCCGATGTCAGTGACTGCGAAAATTCGCTACAATGATTCCGGCAGGGCGGCGGAAATTTTCCCGGACGGGGAAGACAGCGTGCGGGTGGTTTTTGAAGAATTCCATTCAGCGGTGACGCCAGGGCAGTCAGCGGTCTTTTTTGACGGTGATGTTGTCGTTGGCGGCGGCGTGATTGAAGAACCATTAAATTAAGCGGTGAAATTTCATTTTGTAAAAAAGGCTCACAATGGAAACGAAAAAAATTACCGTTCCGGTCATCATGGGAATGAAGGAACGGGGTGAAAAGATTTCCTGTCTGACGGCTTACGACTATCTGATGGCGCTTTACCTGGACGATGCGGGATTGGATTTGATTTTAGTGGGGGATTCCGGAGCCATGGTCTTTTCCGGGCACGATACAACAATTCCGATTACTGTGGATGAGTTGATTTATCACACAAAAGCGGCGAGCCGGGGCGTGAAGCGAGCGCTTCTGGTTTCGGATATGCCTTTTTTGTCGTACCAGATTTCTCCGGAAGACGCACTGCGCAACGCCGGCAGATTTATCAAGGAAGGCGGCGCAGAAGCCGTGAAATTAGAGGGCGGTGAGCCCATGGCAGAGACGATTCACCGCATTGTTAGCGCCGGTATTCCGGTAATGGGACATCTGGGTTTGACGCCGCAATCGATCAATCAGCTTGGCGGTTACAGAGTGCAGGCAAGAACAGAAGAAGCAGTGGAACGGCTCATTTCTGACGCCATCGCTTTGGAGCAGGCAGGTGTTTTCTCCATTGTACTGGAAAAAATTCCGGCGGCGGCGGCAAAACGAGTCACTGAAGCCGTCAAAGTGCCGACCATTGGCATTGGTGCCGGACCTGATTGCGACGGCCAGATTCTTGTCACCCATGACATGCTGGGACTATTTGAAAAATTCAGACCGAAATTTGTGCGCATTTACGCTGAGTTGGGCATGCAAATTCGTGAGGCGTTTGCGCAATATGTGGAAGATGTGAAAACCGGGGATTTCCCAGATAATTCTGAAAGCTATTGAATTTTTACCCTTTCAAAGGTTTTGAACCTTTGAAAGGATCTGAAATTGATCAGGGACGTTAATAGTGAAAATAGTCAAATCAATTCGTGAGATGCAACAATTGTCCGATGAACTTCGGTGTCAGGGCAAAAAAATCGGCTTTGTGCCCACGATGGGATATTTGCATGAGGGACATTTGAGTCTTTTGCGCGAGGCAAAAAAACGCTGCGACGTGTTGGTCATGTCCATTTTCGTCAATCCGACCCAATTTGGTCCCAACGAAGATTTTGCGCAGTATCCCAGGAATTTTGAGCGCGATAGCCGGCTGGCAGAGAAAGAGGGCTGCGACGTCATTTTTTCTCCTGATACGGAAGAAATGTATCCGGAAAATTATTTGACCTCCGTCGAAGTGGAAGAAATCACGAACATTCTCTGCGGTGCTTCCAGACCGGGACATTTTCGCGGCGTCACTACTGTGGTCGCAAAATTATTTAATGCAGTCAAGCCGCACGTCGCTGTTTTCGGCCAGAAAGATGCGCAGCAGGCGGTTGTCATAAAACGAATGACTCGTGATTTGAATTTCGATATCGACATTATCATTGCGCCCATTGTCCGCGAACATGACGGATTGGCGATGAGCTCGCGAAATACTTATCTTTCCCCGGAAGAAAGAGAACAGGCGCTGGTTTTAAATCGTTCGTTGAAGATGGCGGAGGAACTTATTTTGTCCGGCGAAAGGGACGCAGAAACAGTCAAACAAAAAATGAAAGATATGATCAATGAACAGCCGGATGCCAAGATTGATTATGTGGAAATTTTACACCCGGAAACACTTGAATTTCAATCTAAAATCAAGTCTGATGTGCTGATTGCGTTGGCTGTGAAAATCGGGAAGACGCGGTTGATTGATAATCTGGTTGTAAAAGTTGGACGGTAATTTTTTGCGAAACTTTTTGTTGGTTCGCGCTATTTAATAACTGTAGAAAAAGCGATGAGCATTTTAATAACACAAGGAGCGAGTCATGAAAAATTTAACCCAAATATTTCTTGTGGTTTTTCTCTTTTTCGTTATTAGTCCAACTGCAATTTTTTCACAACAGGGCTCATCTAAATATCATGCATCTGCAAAATTAGGGGTCATTTTGGACAGGCAGGGCGGTGAATCGCCGTTGTCTTATGAAATCAGTTGTGGTTTGAATTTTACGCCGTTCAATACATTATTGCTTACGCTAAATTCTTATGAAATTTTTGAGCAGGGGCTGAAAACAGCAACACAAGATGGATATTATTATCTTGGTTCCGGCGGCGTTGCGCTTCGCTCCTTTGGGCTGCAATATAAATTTGGTTTAGGAAATATCAGCAGCAATGCGCGGATGCAAAGGATTTATTTATTAGCAGGATTTGGATTTTGCGATTGGTCAGAGAATTGCGCCAATATTCAATTATCAGCCGAATATCAGCATCAAATTTCTAATTTGCTCAGCATCCCCATTGGGCTGAAAATTGTACGTGTTATTGAACATCCGGATGACAATAGAATTGAAAATTGGGATTTTTTCGGGTTTCAGATAGGATTTCAGATTAACTGATG
>JAADFU010000094.1:143246-156476 GCA_013152715.1 Calditrichota bacterium | reverse complement strand
TCAGCGAGCCGGTGGGAAAAGCGTCCGCTGAAAATGTGTCCAATTACTCGATCTCCGGCGGCATTACGATCGAATCTGCTGTGCTGGACGCGGATTTAGTCACGGTGCATCTGAAAACTTCCAAACACAGTGAGCAACAGTACACGCTGACAGTCTCCAACGTCAAAGACCGCGCCAATAATCCGAACACTATCGCCCCGAATTCGACTTTTCAATACGAATACACTGATTTGACGCGACCTTTCATTGTTTCTGTTCAGGCGCTGTTTGAAGACTCTGTGGACGTAACCTTCAGTGAGCCAATGGAAAAAACATCTGCAGAAAATATCGAAAATTATTCTATCTCCGATAGCATAGAAATTTTTTCTGCAATATTGGATAGTGATTTGCTCACCGTGCATTTGAAAACTTCTAAACACAAGGAACAGAAATACACACTCACAGTTTCGAACATCAAAGACCGGGCAAATAATCCTAATTCTATCAGAGAAAATACGACAGCGAACTACGTTTACGTGGATCGGACTCCCCCTTCGGTGGTGAAAGCTGAAGCCCTGGTTGATTATCGCGTCGATGTTTACTTTAGCGAGCCGGTCGATTCGGTTACCGGACTCGACGCAGCAAATTATTCCATCAATGGTGGTGTTCAAATAGATTCGCTGAAATACGGCGCTGATTTTGCACATGTTAAAATTTTCACTTCAAAGCATGTGCCCGGATTCTATACATTGACAATCAGCAATGTGAAAGACCGCGCTAAAACGCCGAATGCCTTAACGACTCCAATTAGCGTGAATTACGAATATGTTGATATTACCCCACCGGAAATTACTGCCGTCAATGCGCCAATTGAGAATCTTGTCAATGTCATTTTCAGCGAACCAGTTTATAGAGAGACGGCAGAAGACACAGCAAATTTCAAAATCAATAACGGGATTCAAATTTCAGAAGCAGTGCTTGACACAGATCTAGTAACAGTACATTTGACCACGAGTACGCACAACCCGGGAACTTACATCCTGGTCGTCGACAATATTCAAGACCGCGCCGAAACACCGAATACGATCAAACCGCATACCTATTTCGTGTATCAGTACGTCGATCGGACGCCGCCAAAAATCGATTCGGTAAGCGTTGTTGATGATACTTTGCTGACAATTTATTTTAATGAAAAGCTGCAACACGAGTCGGCTGAAACGGCTAAAAATTATTCCATTGAACCGCCAATTGACATTCACCAAGTCACTTTGTTAGCTGACGAAAAAACAGTAGCGTTGCACACGCAGAAGCATGGCGAAGGCAGCTATCAATTGGTTGTTAAAAATATCGCGGATCAGGCAAAAACGCCCAATTTCATTGTCGACAGTTTGAGTTACAACTACGAATATGTTGACACGAAACCAGTGGAGCTATTCAACATTGAAATCGCAGATGCTAATCTGTTAAAACTAACGTTCAGCGAAAGTGTCGATTCGACCTCGGCGGAAATGAAAGAGAATTATTCGATTTCAGGTAACGTGCACGTTGATTCGGTTTATTTTGGAGCAAATCAATGGATTTTGTATTTGAAAACGAGCGAGCACGAGGAAGGCATCTACCAGCTAACAATTTCAGGGCTGAAAGATTGTGCGAAAACTCCGAACGTTCTACCCTCTCCCATCGTTCGAGAGTACAGTTACGTGGATACTTTTCCACCAAAAATTGAATCGGTTGAAATGCCGGTCTCGTCGCGATTAATCATCAACTTCAACGAAGCCGTGGATGAAAATACTGCCATCGAACCGGAAAATTATGAAATCTATCGGGGAATTCTGCCAGGCAGAGCACCGCAAACAGGAGCAAACTTTGTCGCTGCGATTGGTCAAACACATGACGATGGAATCAAGCTCAAAAAGCCCAAAAATCCGAAAAACAAATTTAAAGTAACAAAAGATCAGACAGCGGGCATGAGTATTCTCTCGATCTCCTTGAGTGCCAATGGGAAGGTAGTACAAATCCTGACTACACCGCACGAAGAAGACACCTACACTTTGGTTGTGAAGAATATTAAAGATCGCGCGCTGAATCCAAATATCATCCCAGCGAACACGAAATTTGTGTACGAATATGTGGACAAGACGCCGCCCGCATTAGTTGAAGTAAAAGCATTGTCCGACACGACAGTTCAAATTCGATTTTCTGAAAAAATTGACAAAGCCAGCGCTGAAGACATTCGCAATTATCAAATCAACAAAGGCATTGTCGTCAAAAGCGCTGCCCTGAGCGAAAACCAACTCAAAGTCACGCTGTCCACCACGAAACACGTGAGCGGAGAAACTTACACGGTATCCGTGAACAACCTTCGCGATTGTGCCAAAAACCCAAATACCATTGCGGCGGCGGTGAGCATGGATTATGTTTACATCTACGTTGACACACAAGCACCGTTGCTCAGTGAATTTGCGCTGCTCAATGCTTACGTGGTCGAAATTTGCTTCAATGAGCCGCTTGATAGTGCAACGGTGAAAAATTTGTCGAATTATTCCATTACGCCGAATGTCGTGATTAACGATGCAGAACTGGACTCGACGCAATCAATTATTTTCTTAAGAACATCACGGCACCAGGCAAATCAGGAATATGAGCTTGTCGTGAGAAACATTTGCGATCGTGCCACACCGCCGAATATGATCGCGCCGTTAAGCTTTAAATACGAATTTGAGCCGGAAACAGTGGAGCTGGTCGGGGACATCACCATTCCTGAATACGAACCGGCTTACGTTAATGTCGGCAGTCAGTGTTACGTGGACTCATCGATGACAGTGACAAATATGCCGCAGCAATTAAGCGGCAGCCTCTGGATTCGCACTGCCATGGCAGATGCAAATAAAAAAAGCGACAATTTTATCTCTTTCCAGTTGAACGATTCAGCGACTGTTTACATTGGCTATGATAAAAATGCGGTTGGCGTTCCGGTCTGGCTGCAGACTCAATTTACGCGAACGCCGTACACTATTAAATTGGGCGGAAATCATGAGCTGGTATTGTGGCGCGCAGAATTTCCGCCGGGGAAAGTGACGCTCGGAGCAAATCATGCCAACGGCGTTGCTCAAGTGAATTTGATGTACGTGGTTTTGATTGCGAACGAAAACTATCTATTGCCCCAGACACCGGACGACTTGACTGATCCGTTCGAGGAAGGGCCAATCACTGAATATCAATTGCATCAAAATTACCCGAATCCATTCAACGGCGGCACTGAAATTAAATTTGAAATTCCGGAAGCAGCAGAAGTGCAGGTTATCGTTTACAATATTCGAGGTCAGACAGTACGCGTCTTGCTCAAAAAAGATCTACCGACAGGCCGCTACATTGTGCAATGGAACGGTCTGGATGAATACGGTTTCCCGGCGCAGACAGGCATCTATTTCGTGCGTATGCTGGCGAAAATAGACTCTGGAAATGGCAAAAATGAAATTAAATTCAACAAAGTGCAGCGTATGATTATGATTAAATAGAATTTTCAAAAATACCTTCCCGTCCCAAAATGACAAAATCCAGGGTCACTTTTTGCTCTGGGTTTTGTTTTTTTTTGAAGAAATTAATGCAAATTTTTCTTGACTTTCACCAAAATTTTTTTATATTATTAAAGCCTTTGCCGAGGTGGTGAAACTGGTAGACGCACTGGACTCAAAATCCAGCGGAGCTTGCTCCATGAGGGTTCGAGTCCCTCCCTCGGCACACAAAAAAGCTAATTCGTTAACAGCGAGTTAGCTTTTTTTATTTTTTAAACTTCAATATGCCCGAAACTTCCCCTTCAACTAAAAATTTTCTCATTTTTCAATGCTATCCATTTTTCATTTGACTTTCCCAAATAAAAATCATATATTATTTTGAAAAATGAAATAATTTTTCCCAATTGAATTCAAAATAAAACAATTTTACTCAAAAGGAGAACTAATGATGAAATTCAAGAAGTTCTTCCCTTTTTTGCTGCTCTCTTCATTTGTATTAGTTTTCTTCTCTTTTCCCTCTTTTTCAATCGATCTTAAATATCAACTTCCGCCAAAAGAACTGGTGCAAATCGTTGACGCGCCTCCGACCCCATCGGTTAATCTGAGTCCGAACGATGAGTGGATGCTCATTCTCTCGCGGCCTAATCTGCCTTCTATCGAAGAAATTGCCCAGCCGGAACTGCGCATTGCCGGCATTCGAATTAATCCTCGTACCAACGGACCGAGTCATCCGCGGTACTACACCAACATCACCTTAAAAAATCTAAAAACGATGGCAGAAACGAAAATTGAATTGCCGGAAAATAGCCGCATCACAAACATCGACTGGGCGCCGGACAACGAGAAGTTTACCTTTACTTTGACAAAAAAAGACAAAATAGAACTTTGGCTGGTAGAAATATCGTCAAAAAGAGCCAGAAAAATAAGCGAAGACTTTGCTGTCAATGACGCTTATGCCGATGCTTATTTCTGGCTCCCGAACGCAAAGCAATTAGTTTGCCTGACCGTTCCTAAAAAAAGGCTTGAATTGTCTCAAAAATCTGAAGTTCCCGAAGGGCCTGTCGTTCAGGAGAACATTGGCAAAAAAGCACCGGCGCGGACGTATCAGGATTTATTAAAAAATCCTTACGATGAAAAATTATTTGAGTACTTCCTGACTTCTCAACTGATGCTTTTTGATCTGAAAGGCAATGCCAAGCCTCTGGGACAACCGACAATTTTTTCGGACGTGAATCCGGCTCCGAATGGCAAGTATCTCTTGGTTTCTTCTGTCCACAGACCTTATTCTTACATTGTACCGGTGTATCGCTTTCCGCAAAAAATTGAAGTCTGGGATTTGTCTGCAAAACCGGTATTTCAGGTAGCTGATATTCCTTTGATTGAAGAAATAGCCATCGGATTTGATGCCGTGCGCACAGGTCCGAGATCAGTGGACTGGCGTTCAGATGCGCCGGCAACGCTCTGCTGGATTGAAGCTCAGGATGGCGGCAATCCCCGCGCGAAAGTGAAAATCCGAGACAAAGTTTACTCGCTTGCTGCGCCATTTCACAAAACGCCCACGGAAATCGCCGCATTGTCTCTGCGCTTCAACGGCATTTTCTGGGAGAACGGAAAATTAGCGCTCGTGAACGAACGCTGGTGGCGAACGCGATGGTCTAAAACATGGATCATCCAACCGGACAATCCGCGAGCAAAACCACGCCTTTTATTTGATCGCTCTTACGAAGACCGTTACACCGATCCGGGCAGGCCTTTGTTTGAAAGAAATAAAATGGGACACGCTGTCCTGAAAAAAAAGAAGAATTTCATCTTTTTTGTGGGACGCGGTTCTTCACCCCAGGGAGACAGACCTTTTTTGGATGCGCTCAATTTGAAGACGCTGAAATCTGTGAGACTGTGGCGGTCAAAAGCACCCTTCTACGAAAGCCCGGTAACGATCACCGATTTCAAACACCACCGCATGATTTCCCGTCGCGAATCAAAAACATCGCCGCCAAACTACTTTTTGCATAATTGGAAAAATGACCAATCGGTGCAATTGACAAATTTCCCTCATCCAACGCCGCAGTTGAAAAATATTCAAAAAGAAATTTTGACCTACACCCGCAGTGATGGCGTTCAATTAACGGCCACGCTTTACTTGCCGGAAGGTTACTCGCCGGAACAAGGTCGTTTGCCGGTTTTCATGTGGGCTTACCCGCGGGAATTCAAGAGCAAAAAAGCCGCGGGACAGATGCGCGGTTCACCCTATCGGTTCATTCGCGTGGGCTGGAGTTCTCCGGCAATCTGGGTGACCCAGGGCTATGCTGTTTTAGACGGACCAACAATGCCCATCATCGGCGAAGGCGACAAAGAGCCAAACGACACTTATGTCGAACAATTAGTTGCCAGCGCCAAAGCTGCTGTGGATGAATTGGTAAAAAGAGGCATCGCCGATCCGAAACGCATTGCTATCGGCGGGCACTCTTACGGCGCTTTCATGACAGCAAACCTGCTCGCTCATTCCGATCTTTTTGCCGCCGGAATTGCACGCAGCGGTGCTTACAACCGAACACTCACACCTTTTGGCTTTCAAGCAGAAGAACGCACTTTCTGGCAGGCGCCGGAGATTTATTTCAAAATGTCGCCTTTTATGCACGCTGACAAAATAAACGAACCAATTCTGCTCATCCACGGGGAAGCGGACAACAACAGCGGTACCTTTCCGTTACAAAGTAAACGTTTCTACCACGCGCTCAAAGGTCTCGGCGGAACTGTACGATTAGTGATGCTGCCACATGAAAGCCACGGCTATCGCGCCCGGGAATCGGTACTGCATGTGCTCTGGGAAATGAATCGGTGGCTGGATATGTATGTTAAGAATAGATAACCAGTTAGGAGCAAACGAACCAGGTTTCTTTGAGAAACCTGGTTCCTAAATTTCTTCCAAATTTTTACAACTCAAACCATTCTGGAATTCGGTCTTTCATTTCATCCTTAAATTTTTTGTGGTAAAATTCGTTGTTGTGTTTATCGTACCAATATTCATCGCCCCATTTTTTGTGATTTTTCACGATCTCTTTCAGCGCATCGATGATGTACATCAATTCTGCGTCCGTCATTGTGGGATGAATGGACATGCGCACCCAGCCAGGTTTTTCTGACCAATCACCGCGGTCAATCATATCAGTGATGCGCTTGGATTCTTCGGGAGTAATGTTGAGCAAAAGATGGCCGTAAGTACCGGCACAAAGGCAGCCGCCGCGCACCTGAACACCGAAACGGTCGTTGAGCAGTTTCACAATGAGATTGTGATGAATATCTTTGAAGTAAAATGAGATTATCCCCAAGCGACGTTCAATATTGTCAGCCAGAATATTGATCCCCGAAATTTTCCTCAATTCACGAAAGGCAGTCGGAACCAACTGTTCTTCTCGTTCCAGCATCTGTTTCGGGTTCATTTTTTCTTTAAGTTTGATGGCAAGAGCCGTCCGCATCGCCTGCAAAAATCCGGGAGTACCGCCGTCCTCTCTGGCCTCGATATTGTCCATGTATTTTACTCCGCCCCACGGATTTGTCCAGTCAACAGTGCCGCCGCCGGGTTGATCGGGAATTTTATTTTTGAGACAAAATTCGGAATTGCAGATGAGCACGCCGGAAGCGCCGGGGCCTCCTAAAAATTTATGGGGAGAGAAAAAAATAGCATCCAGTCGCTCCAGAGGATTGTCGGGATGCATATCAATTTCCACGTAAGGCGCAGAGGCCGCGAAATCGACAAAACAACAGCCGTCGTATTGATGCATCAAACTCGCCAATTGATGATACGGCGTCTGAATTCCGGTTACGTTGGAACAGGCAGTGAAAGCGCCGTATTTTTGTTCACGGTTTTTGTATTTTTTTATGTGGTCTTCGACAATATTCAAATCCACCAAGCCATCTTTATCCGGCGGAATTACGACGACATCGGCAATCGTCTCCAGCCAGGAAGTTTGATTGGAATGGTGCTCCATGTGCGTCACAAAAACGACAGGTCTCTTTTTTTCTGACAACTGAATGCTCTTTCTGAAACGCTCGGGAACGCGCAACCCTAAAATGCGTTGAAATTTGTTGATCGCGGCAGTCATGCCAAAGCCCGGCGTCATAATCACATCTTCGGGACCGGCATTCACGTGTTTTTTGATATAGTTATGAGCGAAATGGTAGGCAGCCGTCATTGTCGTGCCTGTCACGCTGGTCTCGGTGTGAGTGTTTCCCACAAAAGGGCCAAAAATGCGGGAGATTTTATCTTCGATGGGACGATACAACCGACCGCTGGCGACCCAATCGGCGTAAATGATTTTTTTAATGCCGAACGGCGTGGGAAATTGCTGATCGATGCCGACGGTATTTTCTCGAAATGGTTGAAAATATTTCTCAAGTTCAGTCATCGTGACAGCCTCATTTTTTTTGAGATTCTGTTCCGGATTTTTGGGACTTTTTTTCGTCCAATTCCTGTATCCGTTTTTCCAGTTCTTTTACAATTTTATCATAAATTTTGTACCATTCTTCATTATTTTTCTTTAATAATTCAAGCTTATATTGAAAATCAGCATAATTAACATGATATTGCTGCAAAATGCTGTCAATCAACGCTTGTTTTTTATTAGCTTCAACTAAATCGGTGTTAGTGACCACATCGCAGTAGATCTGCACAAAAGTGTCGTCGTCTATTTTCTGGTGCCTTTGCTGCTGACAGGAAGCAAAGAAAAAAAGAGACACTATTAACAGAAGAAAGCTCAAAAATTTTTTTGCCATTTGTTCCCTAAAGAATTATTGAATGAATGAAAATATAAAACATACTTCTGTAAAAAACAAGTAATTTTTCATTGCTTTTGCCGAAATTTTTTTTAACTTGTGTTTATGAACATTCGCGACAAATTAAAATTCATCGATCAGATCGGAAAGACGCCATTCGCTGCTGAAAAGTCTCCGACGGAGCGGATTCCGATTGAGTCGGTTATTCCAGGCGAAAATTACAAGTCCGCTTTCGTGATCAGCCACAAATACGATGGCGATTATGTCCACGGCGACATTGCCCTTGGCGAGGCGCTGAAACTTTCGTCTTCCTATTTGCAATTAGCGGGCAAAGACGCCAATCTCATCGATTTGAATTTGGAAAAATCATTATTTTTTGACACCGAAACCACTGGACTGTCCGGCGGCAGCGGCACCTACATTTTTCTCGCTGGCTTTGGCTATTTTGCAGACAATCAATTCCACGTCAAACAATTTTTTCTCCGGCATCCGGGAGAGGAAAACGCCATGCTTCACGTCATCGCTGAATTGATTTCCGAAAAAGACAGCCTCGTCAGTTTCAATGGGAAAAGTTTCGACTGGCCTCTGCTGAAAGGCCGGATGATTTTTCACCGCATCTGGCGCGACATTGCGGAGCCTGTGCATCTGGACTTGCTCCATGCGGCGAGACGCGTTTGGAAAAATTCCCTACCTGACTGTTCACTTTCTTCGCTGGAAAAATCCGTGCTCAATGTCAGCCGTGACGGTGATGTTCCTTCCTGGGAAATTCCCGAGCGCTATTTCCGCTATCTGCGCAGCGGCGACCCCACGCCTCTGTTGCCAGTTTTTTATCACAATAAAATCGACATCCTCTCACTGGTGTCTCTCACAGCCCGGCTGCACCAGGTGCATCGTGCGCCGGTGGAAGAAACTGAAAATTCGCGAGAGCTTTTTTCCCTGGCATCTTACTACGAAAAAAACGGGCATTTGGAAAATGCCATTGAAATTTACCGTCAACTGCTGGCTGAAAATATTTCTCCCTTTGAAAAGCGGGAAACGCAGCTTCGGCTCGCCTATTCTCTGAAACGAATGGGGCAAATAAAGCGAGCAGCGGAGATATGGGGTGAGATCATTTCTTCCGGCACATTTTCTTTCGAAGCCTACGAAGAACTCGCCAAATATTTTGAACATCACGCAAAGGACATTGTGCAAGCTCATCAGATTGTAACGTCCGCTTTATCTTCCCTTGAAATAAAAGAACAATTGCACCCGACCTTTGAAATTCGGCAACTGAAAGAAAGTTTGCATTACCGATTGCATCGTTTGAATCGAAAGCTCGGCCGCTGACTTAATTTTATTATTCAATCTCACAAATTTATGTAATTTTATTCTACGTTTTCCCAGAAATCAATAATTATTATTGCATTTTTTCAATCAATTTGCTATATTCTAACAAACCGAGGAACGTATATGGACGCAAAAAATTCTCAATCTGAAACCTTCCACATAAAACGTCGAATTTCCCGCGAGGTAAAAATCGGAAACATTGCCATTGGCGGCAATTCCCCGATCACCATTCAGTCCATGACCAACACAAAAACCACAGACGTCGCTGCTACGGTACGGCAAATCTTTCAATTGGAAGAAGCTGGCTGCGACATCGTCCGCGTCGCCGTACCTAACGAGAAAGCGGCGCAGGCAATTGCAGGCATCAAAAGTCAAATCCACATTCCTCTCGTGGCGGACATCCACTTCAATTATAAATTGGCGTTGCAATCCATCGCCTCCGGCGCGGATAAAATTCGTATTAATCCGGGCAACATCGGTTCCGAAGAAAAAATTCGGCAGGTGCTGGACAAGGCAAACGAACACTCCATTCCCATGAGAATTGGCGTCAATGCCGGATCACTGGAAAAAGATTTGATCGATAAATATAGCCAGCCCTGCGCCGACGCCATGGTCGAAAGTGCCATGCGACACGTCGAGTTGTGCGAAAAATACAATTTCTCCAATGTAATTGTCGCCCTCAAAGCCTCGGATGTGTTGATGATGATTGAAGCCAATCAAAAATTTGCTGCGTTGACGGATTATCCGCTCCATTTGGGTGTCACGGAAGCCGGCACAAAAGACATTGGGCTGGTAAAGTCAGCCATCGGAATAGGAACTCTTTTGCGGCAGGGCATCGGGGACACGATCCGCGTCTCTCTCACCGCCAACCCGGTGGAAGAAATTAAAGCCGGTCTGAATATTTTGAAAGCGCTCAAACTGAAACGCCGCGGCATAACACTGATCTCCTGCCCGACCTGCGGCAGACTGGAATATGATTTATTCAAAATTATTGATGAATTTGAAGCCAAAACAGAACACATTAAAAAACCAGTTACAGTCGCCATCATGGGTTGCGTTGTCAACGGCCCTGGCGAAGCGCGTGAAGCAGATATTGGTATCGCCGGCGGCAAAGGAAAAGTCGTGCTTTTCAAAAAGGGACAGGTGATCAAAACGATTCCCGAATCAAAAGTGATTGAAGTTTTGCTGGAAGAAATCGAAAAAATTTAACAAAATTTTGAATAAAATCAAAGAAAGGGCGATCTATGGTATCCCAATACATTAGCCACGCCATGGAAAAAAGCTCATGGATTCGCCGCATGTTTGAGGTTGGCGCGGAGCTGAAAAAAATTCATGGACCCGAAAATGTTTTTGATTTAAGTCTGGGAAACCCGATCATCGAGCCACCGCAAAAATTTTTTAAAATCATAGAGCAGATTTCCCGTCGCACAAACTCGGGGCTCCATCGTTACATGCCCAATGCCGGCTATCCTGATGTCAGAGAAAAAATTGCTGACTATTTAACGCGAAAAAATATTCTAAAAACAAACGGCAATCACGTGGTCATGAGCTGCGGCGCCGGCGGCGGCATCAATGTAATCCTGCGGACTTTGCTGGACCAGGGCGATGAAGTTATCATTTTAGCGCCCTATTTTTCAGAATATCAATTTTACATTCGCAATCACCACGGTAAAGTCGTCATCGCCGAGACTGACGAACACTTCAATCTCGACATCGAAAAAATCGACAAAAAAATGAACAAAAAAACCAAAGCCATCATTATCAACAATCCCAACAATCCGACGGGCAAAGTTTACGATAGAGAAACGATTCAAAAATTTGTCGATTTCATGCGCGAAAAACAGAAAAAGTGCAAACGCCCCATTTACATCATTTCAGACGAGCCTTATCGTGAAATTGTCTATGATGACACGGAAGTACCGCCGATTTGTCAGATGTACGACAACAGTTTTTTGGTCTATTCCTGGTCAAAATCGCTGGCGATTCCGGGAGACCGCATCGGCTACATTGCTGTCAATCCGGAAATGGAAGATGCGAAAAAAATTGTTGACGGACTGATTTTCTGCACGCGCATTCTGGGGTTTGTCAACGCGCCAGCAACAATGCAATTGGCTGTTGCTGAGTTGCTCGACACAACGGTTGATGTTGATTTTTATGAGAAAAAGAAAAAATTGCTTTACGACCGGCTCACGGCTGCGGGCTACGAAATTGAAGAGCCTAAAGGCACTTTTTACATGTTTCCCAAAGCACCCGGCGGCGATGACCTGGCATTCACAGAGCGCGCCAAAAATGAAAAAGTGCTCATTGTTCCGGGAGTCGGATTTGGCAGAGCCGGATATTTTCGCATTTCCTATTGCATGGATGATCGGACTATCGAAAATGCTTGCGACAGACTTGAAAAAATTGTGTAAATTTTCATTGCATAAATTGTTTAAATTTCGTATATTGTGAAAATTTTATCAATAATTCACCGCCGCTTCGTGAGAGAAATTTTCACTCTCCGGCGCGTTTTCATCGCTCAAGTTTCAAAAACTGTTTGGATTTTACAGGCAAAAAAAAGGGAGAAATGATTGTACAATGATTCAAATTTTTGTATTTGAAATTATCACCCATGAGCAGAAAATACGACAACGTGAATGGAAAGCAAGAAATGGAAGAAAGAAAAGTAATCGGAATTGATCTTGGTGGAACCAAAATTAAGTTTGGCGTAGTTACAGAAGACGGAGATATTTTAGGACGGGAAATATCATTGCCGACGGAAAGCTCGCGTCCGTCTCAAGAAATCGTAAACACAATTGACGAGGGCATAAAATTAGCGATTCAATCAGCGGATATTTCAAAGAAAGAAATTGCAGGAATCGGTATTGGCTCCCCCGGACCGCTGGACGTGAGAAAGGGGATCATTCTTAAAGCGCCCAATTTGCCGACGATGAATGATTTTCCTCTCAAAAAAGCAGTCGAGGAAGCTACTGGCTTGCCGGTTAAATTGAATAACGATGGCAATTGTTTTGTTTTAGGCGAGGCATTTTTTGGCGTGGGCAAAGGTAAAGACATTGTCTGTGGCGTAACTTTGGGTACAGGGCTCGGTTTTGGCATTGTTTTCAACAAAAAAATCTACATGGGCGCTACCGGCACGGCAGCGGAAATCTGGTGTAGCCCCTACGGCGACAAAATTTTTGAGGAGTACGGCTCGGCGCGCACAATCTCCCGCCTCTACAAAAAACGCACCGGCGACCGGCTCACTGCCATTGAAATTTATCGTCTGGCACAGCAAAACAACCGCGCCGCCATTGACACTTTCCACGAATTTGGCTCAAATTTAGGTGAAATTCTGTCCATTCTCACTAATGTGCTGGACCCCGACGTGCTGGTTATTGGCGGATCGGTGAGCAATTCCTGGGAATTTTTCCAGATTTCTGTGACGCAAAATATTTTGCAGCACATTAACGAAGAACCGCGCCGACACTTGCAAATCGTACGCACGAGTCTCGGCGACAGTGCCGGTCTGCTTGGCGCCGCGGCATTAATTTTCAGCTAAAACAAAAGGTTAATCATGGAAAAAAATTTGTATTTTTATAAAGCTCATGTCGTTTCTGTCTATGACGGCGACACTTGTAAAGTGGATATCGACTTGGGT